>NZ_QFRW01000079.1:0-8090 GCF_003265355.1 Glycomyces dulcitolivorans
CGGTCGAGGAGGGCGCGACGCAGTCGGTCCCGAACGCGATCGACATCGACATCCCCGCCGCCCCGGCGCAGGTCCCGCCGCCCGCCTTCGAGGCGCCCGCGCCGCAGGCGCCGCCGCCTGGACCCCAGTTCGACGAGGACGGCACGCAGATCCTGCGCCTGGGCCCCTCGCAGCCGCCGGCCCCCGCCGCCCCGGCGCCGGACCCGGTCGAGGAGAGCACCCAGGTGCTGCCGCCGCAGGGCATCTCGGGCTTCAACGCGCCCGCGCCGTACGGCGAGCAGCAGGCCGGACAGCAGCCGCCCGCGGGTCCCGCGGCCTGGCCGTCCCCGCCGCCGAACCCGCTTGCGAACCAGGGCCAGCAGCCCGGCGCGGTCCCGCCAGCGAACCCGTACCAGCAGCAGCAACCGCCGCAGGCGCAGCCCCAGCAGTTCCAGCAGCCGCAGCAGCCGGTCTACCAGCCGCCGGCGGCCCAGCAGCCCCCGCCGCCGCCCGTGCAGTCGGACGACACGCAGAAGCTCATCATCGGCGCGCACAACCCGTACAGCGAGCCGCCGGCCCCGCCGTCGGCGTACGGCTCGCCCGCGCAGCCGGGCCAGTCGCAGCCGCCGCTGGCCCCGCAGTACACGCAGCCGGGCCTGTCGACCGGCCAGGTCCCGCCCGCCGCGCAGTACCCGCCCGCGCCCTCCGACGGCGGCGGCCGCAAGAAGGGCCTCGTCCCGATCCTCGCGGTCGTGGGCGCCCTGGTCCTGGTCGGCGCTGCGGTCGGCGTGTACTTCCTGCTGTTCGCGGCTCCGAAGTTCGAGGAGGGCGGCTGCGTCCGCCACACCTCGGGCGACCAGGCCGAGGCGATCGAGTGCTCCGAGGCCGTCGACGGCGAGGACTACGAGATCGTGCAGAAGGTCGGCGACGGCCAGGAGTGCGCCGACGCGGGCCGCGAGACCCTCACCGTCGGCGAGGACGTCTACTGCCTCAGCCTCCTCGGCGCCGACGAGAGCGGCGAAGGCGAGTAGTCCATACCGGCTGAAAAGCCGATATATGGCGATAAATCCGGTCTAAGGGACCCCTGGCGTAAAAATAGCGCGGGGGTACGACACGACGCACAGGGCCGATGGGAACCCCATCGGCCCTCGCCGTGCTGTGAGCCTCGTTCGCGAAGGGCCCGAGCCGATCATCGGCGCTGGCCGCGCGAGCTACGCTCGCCCCGTGACATCGTCTTCGCAGCCCCAGTCCCGCGTGCGCGCCGCCCGCCTCGAAGGCCGCGGCTGGCTCAACACCGGCGGCGAGCGGCTCGACCTCGACAGCCTCAAGGGCAAGATCGTCGTCCTCGACTTCTGGACGTTCTGCTGCATCAACTGCCTCCACGTCCTCGACGAGCTCCGCCCCCTCGAAGCGAAGTACGGCGACGCGCTCGTCGTCATCGGCGTCCACTCCCCGAAGTTCGAGCACGAGCGCGACCCGCAGGCCCTCGCCGCCGCCGTCGAGCGCTACGGCGTCGAGCACCCCGTCCTCGACGACCCCGACCTCAAGACCTGGGACGCCTACGCCGCCCGCGCCTGGCCCACCCTCGTCGTCCTCGACCCCGAGGGCTACGCCGTCTCCACCATGGCCGGCGAAGGCCACGTCGAGGCCCTCGACCGGATCATCGGCGACCTCGTCGCGGCCCACACCGCCAAAGGCACCCTCGACCCCGAGGGCAGCCCGTACGTCGCCGCCCCTCCCGCCGAGACCGCGCTCCGCTTCCCCGGCAAGGCGATCGAGCTGCCCGGCGGCGACGTCCTCGTCACCGACTCCGCCCGCCACCGCCTGGTCCGCCTCGCCCCCGACCTCGCCCACGTCAACGGCGTCATCGGCACCGGCGGGCGCGGCCGCGCCGACGGCGCGACCCCTGAGTTCAACGAGCCGCAGGGCCTCGTCCTCCTCCCCGGGGACGTCGCCGCGCGCGTCGGCTACGACCTCGTCGTCGCCGACACCGTCAACCACCTCCTGCGCGGCGTCCGCCTCGCCACCGGCGAGACGACCACCGTGGCCGGCACCGGCAGGCAGTGGCGCATGGACAACGGCACCGACGCCGCCCTCGGCGTCGACCTCTCCTCCCCGTGGGACCTCGCCTGGTTCGAGGGCAAGGTCGTCGTCGCCATGGCCGGCATCCACCAGCTCTGGTACTTCGACCCGGTGGCCGCCACCGCCGGCGTGTACGCCGGGACCACCGTTGAGAGCCTCAAGGACGGCCCCCTCGACCAGGTGTGGATGGCCCAGCCCTCCGGCCTCGCGGTGGACGGCGAGCGCCTGTGGATCGCCGACTCCGAGACCTCCGCGCTCCGCTACGTCGAGCACGGGCAGATGCACACGGTCGTCGGCCAGGGCCTGTTCGACTTCGGGCACCTCGACGGCCCCGCCGCCGAGGCGCTCATGCAGCACCCGCTCGGCGTCGCCGTCCTCCCCGACGGCCGGATCGCCGTGGCCGACACGTACAACGGCGCCCTGCGCGCCTACGACCCGGCCAAGGGCGAGATGTCGACCCTCGCGTCCGGGCTCGCCGAACCCAGCGACGTCGTCGTCCTCGGCGGCAAGCTGATCGTGGTCGAGTCCGCCGCGCACCGCCTCCACGTCCCTGACCTCTCCGAGGCCGCCGTCTCCGGGCAGCACCACCGGGTCACCCGCAAGCGCACGAAGGTCGCCCCCGGGCGGCTCCGCCTCGACGTGCTCTTCGAGCCCGCCGCCGGGCAGAAGCTCGACTACACGTTCGGTTCGCCCGTCCAGGTCACGGTCTCCGCCGATCCGCCGCAGCTCCTCGCCGAGGGCGCGGGCCGCACCGACGACCTCTCGCGGGAACTCGTCCTCGCGGAGGGCATCGAGAAGGGCGTCCTCCAGGTCGTCGCGCAGGCCGCGACCTGCGACGCCGAGGCCGAGCACCCCGCGTGCCACCTCACCCGCCAGGACTGGGGCGTGCCGGTCGAGGTCGCGGGGGACGGGGTGTCGACCCTGAAACTCGTGCTGCGATCCTGAAGGGGGCGACCTCATCCGGTCCGCGTAATTCGCGTGCCGGAGGCGTGTCATGAATCCGTGCGCGGCTCACGGCGCATTACGTTGTTCCGGATCGCACCATTGACCGCAGGCACATCAGGAAGGAACCCGCAGTGACCTTGGCTCCGGTCGAAGAACGCTACGCCGAATACGAGCACTGGCTCGTGCTCAACGCCGCCGACCAGATCGTCACCGTGGGCCGGCTGCTCGAACAGCAGGTCCGCACCCTCGAATACCTCACCCCCGACTACATCGGCAGCCTCGCCGACTTCGAACCGGACCTTTCCGGTATTCGATCGAACGGGTAGCCGAACCCGGCCGTTCGGTCGATATCCACACGCATCGATCGGAGTAACGTCGGCCCGGACGCGACAGGCGGCGTCCCCCCGAACGCGGGCCCGGCCCGCGGCGGGGCCGGCGGGCCCGACGCGCGAGGGCCGTCCCGGCACAGGCGCACCCCTCGGTCCGTCCGCAACGGCGACACCGGGGGTGGGCCGTCGAACGGGCACTCAACGGGCACTGAGCAATACCTGGTATCACCGCGCCGGGACGGCTCCCTCCGCACCGCTACGCTGAAAGCGAAGTCGCGTCCCGGCGGCGGTGGCGCGTCGGCCCGCGCTGATACGGTCGATGCGTGGAATCTTTCGAGCGGCCGTTCGGCGACGAGTCCGGCCCGGTCCAAGCCCCGATGCACCCCGCGTGGATCCGCATCATGCCGTGCAGCATCGAGCTGTTCCGCACCGTCCCCTCGCTCAACCCGTTCCCGGCCGGCTGGTGGGCCGACGCCTTCCCCGAGGACGACATCTGGAACGAGCCCGTCTGGTGCGACCCGGGCGACGTCGACGACTGGATCGCCGAGGCCTCCGAGCACCACCTGGGCGCGTCCGCCGAGGTCGTCGAGAAGGAGGCCCGCGAGGAGTACGACCGGGCCACCGCCGAACGCTCCGAGCGCATCGACACGTTCACCACCCACTGCCGCCGCGCCGGCCTGCCCGTCCCCCACACCGTGCGCGACCTGCTCGAATTCCTGCTCGCCCTGGGCCTGTACCGGTCCGAGAAGCGCGAGGGCGTCATGTACGTCGCCCCGCAGCTGTACATCAACCCGTTCGACGTCCTCTCCTTCGACAAGCTGGAGGCCATCGAGGAGGCCGCCGACCAGCGCGGGGACCTCGAAGAGCTCACCGCGATCGCGATCAGGCGGGTCGGCGGGGTCGACTACGAGTTCGACGACGAGGGCCGCTTCACGCTGCCGGGGAACGCGAAGTCCGCGACCGTGCAGGTCAGCCTGGCCGCGCTCGCCGAGGACGCGGGCGTCCCGGCGCCGGTGATCCGCGGGATGCTCATGGAGCTCGCCGAGGACGGCGACGTGGCCGGGTCGGTCGACCTGGGCGCGGTCGCGGTCGCGGAGGAGTTCACGCTGACGGCCTCCGACGACCTGCTCGGCGGGTACCCGAACGACGAGCTGCTGCCGCCCGAGCACGCCTGAGCGACCGCTTGCCGGGGCGTGACCGCCACCGCAGTCCATTCACCGCCAGTTCACCTGTTGGCCCCCCTTCGTGCACCTGCATGGCGTTCCATGAGGACAGGACACGTTAACGGCGGTTGACGATCGGTGATTGGAGCACGCGTGACCGTGAACGAGACTGGTGCCAAGGTCAAGGCGCCCATCGCGGGCCTGGCCCCGCAGGGGCGGACGGCCTCGCCCGTCGCCGCCGAGACCGTCATCGAACTCAAGGGCGTGGGCGTGCACTACGGGAAGGCGCACGCGGTCCGCGACGTCTCCCTCCCGGTCGCCCGGAACCAGATCACCGCGATGATCGGCCCGTCGGGCTGCGGCAAGTCCACGGTGCTGCGGTCGATCAACCGCATGAACGACCTCATCCCGGGCGCGAAGGTCTCCGGCGAGATCTCCTTCCACGGGACCGACGTCTACGGCCCCGGGGTCGACCCGATCGCGGTGCGCCGCCACATCGGCATGGTGTTCCAGAAGGCGAACCCGTTCCCGAAGTCGATCTTCGACAACGTCGCCTACGGCCTGCGGATCAACGGCATGAAGGACAACCTCGCCGACCGGGTCGAGCAGGCCCTGCGCGGCGCGGCCCTGTGGGACGAGGTCAAGGACAACCTGAAGAAGTCCGCCCTGGCCCTGTCGGGCGGGCAGCAGCAGCGCCTGTGCATCGCGCGCGCGATCGCCGTGCAGCCGGAGGTCCTGCTCATGGACGAGCCGTGCTCGGCCCTGGACCCGATCGCGACGGCCCGCATCGAGGAGCTCATGAACGAGCTCGTCCGCGACTACACGATCGTCATCGTCACGCACAACATGCAGCAGGCGGCGCGCGTCTCCGACGCGACGGCGTTCTACTCCGCGGACGTCGACGAGGCGGGCGAGCGCTTCGGCTTCCTCGTCGAGTTCGACGAGACGCAGCGGCTGTTCTCGAACCCGACGGACCCGCGCACCGAGGACTACATCACCGGCCGCTTCGGCTAGGTCTCGATCTCAACGCCGGACGGCGGCGCGGCCTTGGGGGCCGCGCCGCCGTTCTGCTTGGCGCACAAGACGAAAGAACGGGGCGGCCCGCAGGCCGCCCCGTTCTTTCTCGTCTCGGTCGCTAGACCTCGTCGCCGCAGAGGATCGCGGAGGTGCGCCCCTCGGGGTCGGTGACCTGCCAGTACCAGGCGCCGCCGCAGGTGGCCTGCGCGGCGGCCTCGTCCTCGGTCATCGCGACCGGGGTGTCGATGTTGACGACGCCGACGACCACGTACTGCGCGAGCGAGGAGTCGCAGCCGACGGTCCACCACGAGTCCGCGGTGTAGAAGCAGTCGCCCTCGGCGGGGACGTACGGCGTGTTCTCGGGCTCGTTCGGGTCGGGCGCGCCGGTCGCCTTGATGCAGTACAGCGAGTCGAGGGTGCCCGAGGAGTACACGTAGTGCCAGTTCGTCCAGGCGTCGCCGGGGTGGAGGACGGCCCAGTCGTCGCCGCACAGCGCCTTCGCGGCGGTGAAGTCGGTCAGGTTGCCCTCGTCGTCGACGGGGACGTCGGTGACGTCGTAGGACTGGGCGGTGATCTCCCAGAACGCGGTCGCGTCGGCGCAGTCGACGAGCACGAGCCCGTCGCCGTAGCCGTCCTCGGCGATGACCGGCTCGTACGGCAGGCACTGGCCCACCTCGGTGTCGGTCTGCTCCTCCTCGGTGACCTCCTCGGTCGGGGACGCCCCGTCGGAGGGCGACGCCTCCTCCTCGGTGGTCGGGTCCTCGGCGACGTCGGTCCCGTCGTCCTTGTTCAGGTTCATCACGACCAGGAGCGCCCCGCCGAGGATGAGGACGAGCGCGCCGACGATGACGCCGCCGATGAGCCCGTAGTTCCGCTTCGGCGGCTCGGGCGGCAGGACCGGCCCGCCGTACGGCGGCGGCTCGGCCCCGTACGGGGGCTGCCCGCCGCCGGCCTGGCCTGCGGAGTACTGCGGGCCGGCGCCGAACTGGGGCTGCTGCGGCTGCTGCGGTTGGCCCCCGTAGGGGCTCTGGCCGCCGTTGTACGGCGACTGGAAGCCGTACCCGGGAGTCTGCGGCTGCTCCGGCGGTGGACCGTAGTTGGGAGGGACCGTCATGCAGCCCACGCTATAGCGCTTTGTCAACAGCGGCCACACGGAGTCCGGAACCTGTGAAGGAAACTCGCAGTCCACGGGGTGCGCTCGGCCCGAACGGGCCGGGCCGTCACGAGTGCGAGGTGACGCACCTCGCGGCGGCTTCGTGGCGGAGCGACCGGATCACAGCGCCTCGGGCAGGACCAGGACCCGCTCGACCGTGTAGTCCTCCATCGCCGACCGCACGCCCTCGCGCCCGACCCCCGAGCCCTTGACCCCGCCGTACGGCATCTGGTCGGCCCGGAACGACGGCACGTCCCCGACGATCACCCCGCCCACGTCGAGGGTCCGGTGCGCGAGCATCGCCTGCGGCAGGCTCTCGGTGAACACGCCCGCCTGGAGCCCGTACCGCGAGTCGTTCACCGCCGCGAGCCCCGCCTCGAAGCTGTCGACGCTGGCGAGCACCAGCACCGGCCCGAACACCTCCTCGCGCAGGACCTTCGCGTCCGCGCGCACGTCCGCGAGCACCGTCGGCTCCACCAGCGAGCCCTGGCGCGGCCCGCCCCCGCACAGCACCTTCGCGCCCTCGTCCACGGCCTCCTCGATCCACGACTGGACCCGCTCGGCCGCCTCGGCGCTGACGAGCGGCCCCACCTTGCACGAGGGGTCGTTCGGGTCCCCCGACGGCAGCGCCTTCACCTGCTCCACGATCCGGTTCGCCATGTCCGCGTAAGCCGGTGCTTCGATGAACACCCGCTGCACCGCGATGCACGACTGCCCGGCCTGGTAGTTCCCGAACATCGCGATCCGCTCGGCCGCCCAGTCGCGCTTCGGGTAGTCGGCGGCCACCAGCGCCGCCCCGTTCCCGCCCAGTTCGAGCGTCACGTGCTTGTCGGGTACGCGCCGCCGGATCTCCTTGCCCACCGGCCCCGACCCGGTGAACGAGACGACCGGCAGCCGCGGGTCGTCCACCAGCTGCCCCGCCCGGTGGTTCGGCACCGGCAGCACCGACAGCATCGCCGGCGGCAGGTCCGTCTCCGAGAACAGCGCCCCCAGGTGCAGCGACGACAGCGGCGTCGCCGGCGCCGGCTTCAGCACGATCGGGCAGCCCGCCGCCACCGCCGGGGCCACCTTGTGCGCCACCAGGTTCAGTGGGAAGTTGAACGGCGTGATCCCCAGGACCGGGCCCCGCGGGAACCGCCGCACCAGCGCCAGCCGCCCCTCGGCGGCCGCGTCCGTGTCGAGCCGCTGCACGGTCCCCGCGAACCGCCGCGCCTCCTCGGCCGCCCACCGGAACGTCGACACCGCCCGCCGCACCTCGATGCGCGCCCACGCGATCGGCTTCCCCGACTCGGCGGTGATCAGCTCCGCGCACGTCTCCGCCTCCTCGTCCAGGCGCCGCCGCACGTGCTCCAAGGCCTCGGCCCGCACATGCGCCGGCAGCGCCGCGCACTCGGCGGCGGCCCCCGAGGCGGCCGCGACCGC
>NZ_QFRW01000079.1:8173-49178 GCF_003265355.1 Glycomyces dulcitolivorans
GCCTCCACCTGGCCGGCCGTCGCCCACGAGGTGGCCCCCACCGGCGAGTCGTCGAAGGGGTGGGTGACGAAGAACTCCTCCTCGCCGTGCTGCGGACGGCCCGCCACCCAGATCGGCGAAACGGGACGGAGACGTTGCGACATGGCTCCAGAGTACGGGCTCGCGCACTCGCGGCGCTGCCGTTGGGGTCCGCGAATCCGCGCGGGTTCCCAAGCCCCCGACCGCGGAACGACCCGCGCAGGACCGGTGACCGGCTCCGCAACCCGGGTGCGCCCATTTGCCCGACCAAGGCATGATGAGGGCATGAGTGAACAGCAATCAGGTGCGGGATATCCCCAGCAGCCCATCTCCGCACAGCCCGGGCAGCAGCCCTACGCCCAGGCGCCCTACGCCTCCCCGCAGGCGCAGTACCAGGCCCAGCAGCAGTACGCGGCCTACGCCCCTCCGGCTCCGTCGCTGTTCGACAAGCTCGGCGTGCCCTCGCTCCCGGCGATCCTGGGCCTGGCGGGCCTCGGCGCCCTGGCCCTGTCCGGCCTCATCACCGGCACCTCGGACTCCACCGAGCTCCAGGTCGACGTCGCCTCCCACCTGTTCGGGCTCCCCTCGGTCCTGACCGCGGTGATCGTGGTGTTCGCGCTGGCCCTGTTCACCGGCGAGAAGCTGCGGTCCCTGTGGAAGGCGCTGACGGTGGCCGGCACGGCCGTGTTCCTGGCCGGGTTCCTGTACGACCTCTTGTCGCTGCCGGACGGCTCGTCGGGCTCGGACGCGTCGGCGTGGATCGGTGCGCTCCTGCTCATCGGCGCCTACGCCCTGTTCGTCTCCGGTGCGCTCCTGGTCCCCGGCTCCGCCGCCGCCGTCCCGGCCGCGGCTCCGGCCGCCCCGCCTGCCTACCCGACCGGTCAGCAGCCCGCGGTCCCGCCGGCCGCCGCGCCGCAGACCCAGCAGAACCAGTGGCCCCAGGCGCCGCAGCAGTAGCCGCTCCCCGAGCAGCCGAAGAGGCGGCGTGACCGGATCTCTTTCAGATCGCGGTCGCGCCGCCTCTCTTCGTGCATATTGGATATCGCGTCGTCCGCCGACATCCGAAGTCTTTGCTCCAGTGACGCTCCCGGGCCGTGGACTCGCGGGGAGGCCCGACGGCGGGAGCGGGGACCGGGCCGGCGCAGTGGAGGCGCATGCCCGTGCTGGATATGGAGATTGCGGAGATCGGTCGGGCGGGCCCGCCACGCTCACGGCGGACGTCCGGTCGTGCTGGCACGAACCGGCGGCGTCCGCGTGGGCCGCAGTGCTAACTGCTTCTTCGGCGGGAGCCAGTCATCCTCGCGGAGATCGTCTTCGTCTCCGTCGTACCGATCGTCGGCATAAGCGGCGTACGGGTCCGGCTCCTCCTCAGGAGGCGGCTCAATGTCGACCTCGTCCTCACGACCGGTGCCTAGCTCGCGCTCAAGCGCGCGCAGGTCGGTGTTCGGAGCATGGTACTTGAGCTTCCGGGCCACTTTGGTCTGCTTTGCCTTAGCTCGGCCGCGCCCCATATGGCTCGACCCCCTCGCACAGAAATCATCGGGGCAGCCGTTAAGGCGCCCCGGAATGCTTGCAATCTCTTCGTGGCTCCTACGGTACAGCCTCGCAGCGCCGGACTGCATCCCGGCCCATGAGTTGGATGCCACAGATTACCGGCGATGACCACCAGACCGGGACGAACATCCGTCCGAATCGCGAGATTCGTTCTCACCATCCGGAATCGCCTGGTTACGCTGCGCAAGCCGTGCCCGGGGGATCCTATACGATATACGAAATATCCTATAGGATCCCCCCGGTGTGCTCGGGTGCTAGCGGAACAGCCGCAGGCGCTGGAGCCGCCCGACGGCGGCCATGCGCTCTTCGGCCAGGGCGTTCGCCGCGGCCACGGGGGTGGTGCCCTCGCCCTTGGCGCGGTCGAGGATCCGGCCGGTGGTCTCGAAGATCCCGGCGGTGCGCCGCTCGGCCCGCTTGAAGTCGAAGGCGCCGTCGTACTCGTCGGCGACCTGGATGACGCCGCCGGAGTTCACGACGTAGTCGGGGCAGTAGAGGATGCCGGCCCGGTCGAGCTCGTCGGCGATCTCGGGGGCGGCGAGCTGGTTGTTGGCGGCGCCGCACACGATCTCGGCGTCGAGGGCCTTCAGGGTGCCCTCGTTGAGGACCCCGCCGAGGGCGCAGGGGGCGTACACGTGGATGCCGGAGGCGATGAGCTCGTCGGCGTCGGCCACGATGCGCACCTGGGGGAACCGCTCCTGCGTCCAGCGGATCGCCGCGTCGTTCACGTCGCACGCGACGACCTCGGCGCCGGCCTCGATGAGGTGGGGGATGAGGTGGCGGCCGACCTTCCCGAGCCCGGCCACGCCGACGGTGCGCCCGGCGAGGTCCACGGCGCCCCAGCGGTGCTGGGCGGCCGAGCGCATCGCCTGGAAGACGCCGAAGGCGGTGAGGATCGAGGAGTCGCCGGCGCCGCCGGCCTCGGGGCTGCGCCCGGACACGTGGCGGGTCTCGCGCGCCACGTGGTCCATGTCCTCGACGTAGGTGCCGACGTCGCACGCGGTCACGTAGCGCCCGCCGAGCGACTCGACGAACCGGCCGTAGGCCCGCAGCAGCGCCTCGCTCTTGTCGGCGACCGGGTCGCCCCAGATGACGGCCTTGCCGCCGCCGTGGTCGAGCCCGGCGATCGCGTTCTTGTACGCCATGCCCTCCGACAGGTGCAGCACGTCGGTGAGGGCCTCCTCCTCGGAGGCGTACGGGTAGAAGCGGGTCCCGCCGAGGGCGGGGCCGAGCGCGGTCGAGTACACCGCGATGATCGCCCGGAGCCCGGTGTCCGGGTCGTGGCAGAACACGACCTGTTCGTGGCCGGTCGCGTCGAAGATGCTCATGGCTTGCTCTCCAGTTTCTTCTCTAGGGGTTCGGGCCCCGGAGCGCGGTGCGCGCCGGGCGGCGCCCCAGGGGCGCGGCCGGGTCGCGGCCGCTTCCTCGTCGTAGCGCGGGTATGCCTACGCCACCAGCATATGACTATGGAAGTATCTGCCTCGTGTACGCACCGAACGCGTCCTATCTGCGCGTCTACGAGCCGGCCGTCGCCTTCGCCGACGCCGGCTACTGGCGCGCGTACGCCGCTTCGGGGCGCGCGGTCGACCCGCTCGACGGTCCCAGGGTCCGACGGGAAGCACTGTACGAGCGCATCGGATGGCCCTGGCGGGGCGTCCCCTCCTTCGGCCGCGAGGCGTACGTCATCGCCCGCGGCGAGGGCGACCCGCTCGTGTGCCCGTGGAACCTCCGCTACCGGATCGCCTCGGCCGCCCTGGAAGTGCGCCGCCTGACCCCCGAGGCCGTGGCCGAGGCCCTGTTCCCGCCCGAGTTCCTCTCCTCCGCGGCCGAGATCGTCGCCCTCGACGACGGCTCGGACCGCCACGAGGCCCCCGCCGACGCCCACGAGCACGTCGCGTCCTGGTCGGTGCCGCTGCGCTGGTTCGCGTGCGTCCGCCCCGAGGACCGCGAGCTCGTCATCCAGCCCGGCCTCGGGATCCTCCGCTACCGGACCCCGATCGCCAAGTCCCGCACCGGCCTCGCCGTCGCCCGCAACCTGGTGCGCTCGGAGTTCGGGGAGGGCGCCGAGCTCGCCGAGGCCCTCGCCGAGACCGGCCAGTGGCTCGACGGCTTCCACCGCGACTCGGTCGTCGAGCTCGACTACGGCGGCCTCGTCTCCAGGATGGAACCGGACGAGCTCCGCGACGAGGACTCGGTCGACCTCACCTGGCAGGCCCTCGACCACCTCGGCGCCTCCGAACCCGAGGAGGCGCAGGAATGCTATGCGCGCCTTGTCGACCGATGGCGTGATCGTCGTCTCGCGGAAAGACTGAACTGACCTCGCCTCCCGCCGGGCCCCGGGCCCGCTGCCAGGATGTTCGCTTGTGGAGTGATCACTCGGATGAGCGATCCGAGCGGAAAGTCCAAGCAAAATCGGCCGTTCGGCCTATGTCGGACATCTACGACAGGCCGGACGATTGCAGAAGGAACGAATCAAGGCTCGGCAGCCGGTGATTCGCAGCCCGTGTGTGGAGGAGAACGAACGATGACGACAGAGCTGAACCTTCCGGTGGAATCCGAAGCGCTGCTCACCCCCTCTGAGGTCGCCGCGATGTTCCGCGTCGACCCCAAGACCGTGACGCGTTGGGCCAAGGCCGGCAAGATCTCCGCGATCCGGACCCTCGGCGGCCACCGCCGCTACCGTGAGTCCGAGATCCGCGCGCTGATCAACGGGGACATCCCGGTGCAGCGCGAGGCCGCCGACTAGCAACCGCAAACCGCCTCCCGCCACCGACCAGGCGACGAGGCCTGAGGAACCAATCCGAGGCCGGGCCACCCTTCCGGCCGCCGCCCCATCGAAGCCGTGGTCCCACGGCTCGGTCGATCCGACCGACGAGGCAGCGGGCCCTCCCTCAGGGCCCGCCCCGACGGACCACAAGCGGAACGCGACGCCGGCCGCAGACCCCTGAACCAGGTCCCGGCCGGCAGACGCCCCGCCCCGCACCACGAGCCGCCGCGCCCCGGCGGCTTTTTTCACGCCCCCGAACTGTCGTACCTCTATGTCAGGGTTTTGACCGGGGGCCCATCGATCCTCCGACCATGCGGCGTGCCCGCGAACCGCGCGCCCGGCCCGAATGTCGGACCCCCGTGTCAGGGTGTTGACCGCGCAAATCTACGGCTCGCAAGCTTCGCCGAGGCCGGGGCCCGCGACACGGCCCTCCGAGGCTCTGCCCCTGCCCTCGAATCGACACCGCCCATACCCGGGCATTACCGATGCAATGCCGCGAACCGCATGCGACGCTTGAAGTGTGTCCCGTCTGAGGAGCCTCGCCGTCGCCGCGGCCGTCGCCGCCGCGGTCCTGCTGTTCGCGCTCGCGGTCCCGCTGCTGAACAAGGCCGTCTCCCCCACCGTCGACGTCGGCGGCGAGCGGTTCACCCTCGCGGGCGTCACGATCACCGCCCCCGACGGCACCCACATGCGCCCCGGCTACTACCGGCCCGAGTCCGGCCGCGCCGAGTTCCTCGTCGGCGACGCCGAGGTCGATGTCGCCGTCGCCGGCCCCTACGGCTTCGACGCCGAGTACCTGGCCGGCGAGATGGCCCGCCTCCTCGAAGTCCAGCCCGGCGTGCGCCTCACCGAGCCCAGGTCGTGCGCCGCGAACGGCGTCGAAGGCGCCGGGCGCGGCTTCGTCACCGAGACCGGCACCGGGTTCGCGTGCGCGTTCGTCCACGGCGAGACCCGCGCCGAGGTCACCGCCCGCGGCGCCACCCTCGACGCCGGCACCGTCGACCGCATCGACGCGCTCATCGCCCGCCTCTCCTTCGGGGCCGCCTGATGCGCCCCGACCCCACCTCGCCCGCCCAGTGGACGGCCGCGCTGCTGACCGGCGCGGCCGCGATCCTGCTGCTGTACAACACCCTCCCGGTCGCCCTCGCCTACCCGCGGGCCGGCACGACCGCCCTGGTCCTGTTCTCCCTCTTCGCCGTCCCGTTCTGGACGATGCGCCGCCGCCTCGCGGGCCACCTCGCCCTCCCCGGCGCCGCGCTCCTCGTCGGGCTCGTCTGGGGCGCCACCGTCGCCGTCATGACCTCCCTGTTCGGGTCGCGGGCCCTCCACGGGCTCTTCGCGACCGCGTGGGGCCCGGCCTGGGCCGAACGCTGGGCGCCGGTCCTGGCCGCGCCCGTGGTCGAGGAGGTCGTCAAAGCCGCCGGGGTGGTCCTGGTCGTCGCGATCTTCTGGGGCCGCCTGCACGGCGTGCTCGACGGGATCGTCCTGGGCGCCTTCTGCGGCGTGGGCTTCCAGATCGTCGAGGGCTACGCGTTCGCGATGTCGAGCACCGTCGTCAACCGCGCCGGGGACGTCGTCGAACCGGTCATCGCCGTGTTCATCGTCCGCGGCGTCCTCGCGGGCCTGTGGAGCCACGCGATCTTCACCGCCATCGCCGGGGCCGGGATCGCCTACGCCGCCACGCGAAAGACCCGGCGGTCGGCGTGGATCGCGGCCGGGGCCGTGGCGGGGGTGATCGTGCTGCACGCGGTGTGGAACTCGCCGCTGCTGCGCGACGGCCTGGGTCTGGGGGCGCTCGGCGTCCTCGGCGGGATCATGCTCAAGGGCCTGCCCGCGGTGCTCGTGGTGTGGTGGCTCGTGCGCTGGGCCAAGCGGACCGAGGCCCCGATCGCGGTCGCGGCGGCGAACACGTAGCAATGCCGCCCGGGTCTGAGCGCGCGGTACCCCGACGGCATTGCCGTTGCCCGGTCGCGTCCGCCGCTGTCGGCGTCCGCTCCTGCGTGGCCCGCTTTTCGGGCGGCCGGTCCGCGGTCGACGCGACGGTAGATGGCGCGAGCCGCGTCGTCGTGTTCCTGGCCGGCCGCTCGGGGGCGGCCGCGCGGTAGGCGGTCGGTCCCGGCACCGGTGGTGAGCCGGACCCGGAGGGTCCGTCCGGTGCCCCGCCGCGGTGACCGGCGGGGTTGGACCCGGGGCCGCCGATCCTTCGGATCGGTGCCGACCGAGCTTCGTGAAGTTCTCTCAACTCCCACGCTAGCAGCGGCCGGAGCGTTTGTCACCGACTCGGGAGTTCGAATCGTCCCGTCTCGTCGGTGCCGATCAGGCCGTCCTCGATCAGCTGCGCGACGGCCTCGTTGACCATGCGCTGATCGGTCCAGACCGCGTCGATCCGGGCCCGCTCCACGGGCCCGTCGGCGTTTCGCAGCAGCGCCATGATCTCGCCGCGCACGTGCCGGTTGGTCCCCTTGTAGCGCTGGCGCTTCCGGCTCGGGCCTTCCGGGAGCTCCTGGCCGGAGAACCCGCACGCGTCGGTCACCGGGCAGGTGCCGCACTCGGTCTTGCGGGCGGTGCACACCAGGGCGCCGAGCTCCATGAGCGCGAGCGAGACGCGCGCGGCGGTGGCGGCGTCCTCGGGGAGGAGCGACTCGGCGGCGGCGAGGTCGGCCTTGGAGGTGGCGTTCCCGGCGTCGCTGCGGCCGCCGAGGCGGGCCACGACGCGGCGGACGTTCGTGTCGACGACGGCGTGGCGCCCGCCGTAGTGGAAGACCGCGACCGCGGCCGCGGTGTAGTTGCCGATGCCGGGGAGCTTCTCCAGCTCGGCCGGGTCGGAGGGGACGACGCCGTCGTGCTCCTCGGCGACGATCTTCGCGCACTCCTGGAGGCGCAGGGCCCGGCGCGGGTAGCCCATGCGGCCCCATTCGCGCAGCACGTCGGCGGTGGGGGCGGCGGCGAGGTCGGCCGGGGTCGGCCAGCGCTCCATCCACGCCTCCCAGACGGGCGCGACGCGGGCGACCTGGGTCTGCTGGCTCATGATCTCGGAGACGAGCACGCCCCAGGCGGTGGTGCCGGGGCGGCGCCAGGGGAGTTCGGTGCGGTTGTGGGCGTCGAACCAGGGGAGGAGGCGCTCGGCGAGCAGGTCTGGAGAGGGCAGTGCCGGTTCGGTCGTTTCGGTGGCGGCGCGCATGTCCCCCATTGTCGGCGCGGGGTCCGACAGTCGGCGAGGCGGGTTGCGGGCACCCCGAATGGTCGGAGGATCGATGGGCCCCCGGTCAAAACCCTGACATAGGGGTACGACAGCGGGTGGACGAGAGGCGCGTAAATCCGCTGGGGTGGGGTCGGGCTGCGTTAGCGTCCCCGCGTGCAGGGTTTCAAAGGCAGGTTCGTGAAGGGCTCGGAGCCGGAGTCGGTCTACTGGAAGCGGCGGGGGATCGTGGCCGGGGTGGTGCTGGCGCTGATCCTGCTGACGGTCATCGGGTTGAACGCGTTCGGCGGGGGCGGCGACGAGCAGGACGCGGGCGTGGAAGCGGATGCGGCCCAGCAGGAGTGGACGGCGCCGACGCCGTCTTCGACGGCCCAGCGGCCGTACATCCCCGAGCCGTCGGAGTCGGCGAGCGAGTCGCCGTCGCCGACCGCGGCGCCGGTGGCGGCGTGCCCGGCCGAGGAGCTGATGCTGCAGGTGGTGGCGGCGTTCGGCGAGGTGCGGTCGGGTTCGGAGGTGCCGGTGAGCGTCCTGGTCGCGAGCAGCGCGGACGTGCCGTGCACCGTAGACCTGCGTTCGGTCGCGGTCGAGCTGGCGGCGGGGTCGGACGTGGTCTATTCGACGGCGCACTGCGAGACCCCGCAGGGCGAGGAGGTCGAGTTGAGCGACGGCGCGGGCCAGACCGTGGAGTTCACCGTCGACGGGCTCGCCTCGGACGAGGGCTGCCGGGGCGCGCGCCGCGAACTCCCGGCGGGCGACTACGAGCTGCGGGCGCGCCTGGGCGACGCCGTGTCGTCCCCGGCGGCGCTGAAGCTCACCTAGCGGGCGGTCGACCCCGCCGACGGCGAACGGTCGGCCGGGTCAGAGGTACCGGTCGAGGATCGAGACCTCGGCGAGGCGGGTGAGCGATTCGCGGATGCTCTGGGCCCGGCCGGGGCCGACGCCGTCGACGTCCTGGAGCTCTTCGACGGTGACGCCGAGGAGTTCGGGGAGGGCGCCGAAGCGGTCGACGACGCGTTCGATGACGGCCTCGGGCAGGCGCGGGACCTTCGCGAGCATCCGGTACCCGCGGGGGCTGACGCGCCGGTCGAGGACGTCGGGCGAGTTCGGGTAGCCGAGGGACCGGGCGACGGCGATGAGGTCGAGGAGTTCGGGGGAGCTCATCTCGTCGACGGCGCGGAGGGCCTTGCGGTGGTCGGCGTCGTCGGGCAGGTAGTCGCGGACGACGAGTTCGCGGTCGGTGTCGACGCCGGCCATGAGCTCGTCGAGCTGGAGGGCGAGGAGCCGGCCGTCGGTGCCGAGTTCGATGACGTGGCCTTCGACCTCGTCGGCGATGTGGCGGGCCATCTCCAGGCGCTGGAGGACGGTGACGGCGTCGCGCACGGTCACGAGGTCTTCGATCTCCAGGCTGGAGAGGCTGGCGGCGACCTCGTCGAGGCGCAGTTTGTAGCGTTCGAGGGTGGCGAGGGCCTGGTTGGCGCGGGAGAGGATCTGCGTCGAGGGCTCCACGAGGTGGTGGATGTCGCCCATGTACAGGCCGATGGTGTGCATCGACTGGCTGACGGAGATCACGGGGAACCCGGTCTGGATGGCGACGCGCTCGGCGGTGCGGTGGCGCGTGCCCGACTCGTTGGAGTGGATCGAGGGGTCGGGCATGAGGTGGACGCCGGCGCGGACGATGCGGGCGCCGTCGGTGGTGAGCACGACCGCGCCGTCCATCTTGCAGAGTTCGCGCAGGCGGGTCGCGGAGAACTCGATGTCGATCTCGAAGCCGCCGGTGCAGATGCGCTCGACGATCGTGTCGCATCCGACGACGATCAGCGCGCCGGTGCGGCCGCGGAGAATGCGTTCCAGGCCGTCGCGCAGCGCGGTGCCGGGCGCCATGGTGGCCAGGGTCGCGCGCAGGCCCTCGTCCGGGATCGACGCCACGGGTACCCCCAATGCTGGACGGTCCGCCGGCGCTGCCTGCCGGGCGGTTGAGGCGACCCCTCGCCCAGGGGTGGAGCGGTCGGGTCGCCTCCAGTGTACGGATCGGCCGCCCGGGGCAGGGACCGGCATTTGGGGCAAGCCGCGCATCCCGGCTGGTGGCAACGGCCTGGTTGGCGCTGTTGCGGTGCGGCGGAGGGGGTTTCGCCGGCGGCGAACACCTGCGGCGGGCGGGGCCGCGGCGTGTCTCAGAGGCGGTCGACGACCTGGACGTGACCGGGCGCGTACGAGGCGAGGCGGGCGAGGAGCTGCTGCGGTTCGGGCGCGAAGTCCTTGCAGCGCACGGCGAGGTCGAACCCGGCGACGAGGCCCTCGGTGGCCCGGTTGGCCTCGCGGAGCACGGACCGGCCGAGGAACCCGGGCCGGTCGGAGCCGCCGCGGCCGAGGTACACGTCGGCGGCGAACAGGAGGTAGGAGGTGCCGCGGCGCTTGGAGCCGACGTGGATCGCGGCGAGCTCCTCGATGTTGCTCCACGGGATCATGAGCGCCTTGCCGAAGCTGGGGCGCACGCGCAGGCCGAAGTGGTTGACCATGAGCTTCGGGGGCCGCACGAGCGGCACGAGGAAGCAGGCGGCGCCGAGGACGGCCATGACCGTGAAGAACCCGGGGAGCGCCGCGACGGGGTTGGGTTCGCCGGAGTCGAGGCTCGCGGGCTCGGTGTGCACGAGCCAGTAGAGGGCGGCGATCCCGGCGGCGCAGGCGCCCGCGTACAGGGCGAGGGACGAGATCCGACGGGTGGGTGAACTGCGCTCGACGACGACCCATTCCGAGCTCCTGCGCACGGCTCACCTCCCGATCCGCAACTGTAGTCAGCCGCGTCGAATCGCGCCACGGCCGAACGGCGGATTCAGGGCAGGGGCAGAGCCTCGGAGGGCCGTGTCGCGGGCCCCCGGTTCAACACCCTGACACGGGGGTCCGACATTCGGGCCGGGTGCGCGGATTGCGGGTGGTTGGCGGGCACGCCGAATGGTCGGAGGATCGATGGGCCCCCGGTCAAAACCTTGACATAGGGGTACGACAGTTTGGTCAGGTGCGGAGCCAGGCGGTGGTGTCGGGTGGGAGGGTGGGTTTGCCGGTGGGGGTGGTGGGGAGTTCGGCGCTGGCGAGGAGGGGGGTGCCTGCGGGGAGGTCGATAGGGGCGTCGGTGAAGTTGATGATGCAGGTGAAGCCGGGGTCTCTTGTGAAGGCGAGGACTCCTGGTTCGGTGTCGAGCCAGTGCATCGGGCCGTCGCCGAGGGCGGGTTCGTTGCGGCGGATGCGCAGGGCGAGGCGGTAGAGGGAGAGCATCGAGGCAGGGTCGGCGAGTTGGCGGGCCGCCGTAAGGCCGCGCCAGTCGGCGGGCTGGGGGAGCCAGGAGCTGCCGGTGCCGAACTCGAACGGTGGGGCGTCGCCGCCCCAGGGGAGCGGCACCCGGCAGCCGTCGCGGCCGAGATCCTTTCCCTCAGTGCGCCGGAACACCGGGTCTTCGCGCGCCTCGGCGGGCAGGTCGAAGACCTCGGGGAGGCCGAGCTCGTCGCCCTGGTAGACGTACACGCTGCCGGGCAGCGCCATGCTGAGCAGGGCCGCGGCGCGGGCCCGGCGCACCCCGAGGGCGCGGTCGGTCGGGACGTCGTGGACGCGTTTGGTGAAGCGCGTGTCCTCGCGCCCGTACCTGGTGGCGTGCCGGGTGACGTCGTGGTTGGACAGGACCCAGGTCGCTGGGGCACCGACCCGCGCATGCGTGGCGAGAGTCTGCTCGATGACCGAGCGGAGCGCCCCGGCCTCCCACGCGCACTTGAGGAACGCGAAGTTGAACGCGGTGTGCAGCTCGTCAGGCCGCAAGTACATCGCGAACCGGTCGGGGTCGGCCACCCACATCTCGCCGACGAACGCCCGGTCCGGGTACTCGTCGAGGACGCGCCGCCACGCCCGGTAGATCTCGTGCACCTCCGGCTGGTCCTTATCCGGCTGGCTCCCGGGCCGGGACCCGTTGTCCGCGAACGTCGGCACGCCGGTCTCGCGGACGGGCCGGTCGGGCAGGCCCGCCTGCTTGACGAGGCGGTCGGCGACATCGATGCGGAAACCGTCGACGCCGCGGTCGAGCCAGAACCGCAGGATCGACTCGAACTCGGCGCGGACCTCGGGGTGGTCCCAGTTCAGGTCCGGCTGGGCGGCGTCGAACAGGTGCAGGTACCACTGCCCGTCGTCCACTTGCGACCATGCGGGCCCGCCGAAGCGCGAGCTCCAGTTGTTCGGGGCGTCCCGGAAGTGGAACCGGGCCCGCTCGGGCGAGCCGGGCGGGGCGGCGAGCGCCGCCTGGAACCACGCGTGCCGGTCGGAGGTGTGGTTGGGGACGATGTCGACGATGATCCGCAGTCCGTGCCGGTGCGCGGCGCGGATGAGCCGCTCGGCGTCCCAGAGGGTCCCGAAGACCGGGTCGATCGCGCGGTAGTCGGCGACGTCGTACCCGCCGTCGGCCATCGGCGACACGTACCACGGGTTGATCCACAGGGCGTCGACGCCGAGGTCGCGCAGGTACGGCAGCCGCGACTCGATGCCGGCGAGGTCGCCGACGCCGTCGCCGTTCCCGTCGGCGAAGCTGCGCGGGTACACCTGGTAGACGACCGCGTCCCGCCACCAGCTCACGACCGCCCCCAGTGGACGATGACGCCGTCGAGGCGCGACCGCTCGGCCGCGAACGCCATCCGGTGGCTGTCGAGCGACGCCTCCAGATCCGGTGCGGCGCCGCCGTCCCGGCCCTGTTCGAGGGCGGTGATGAACGCGTCGATGAGCGCCTCGTCGCCGCCCGAGTGCCCCCGGTGGTCGGGCTCCCCGGCAGCCGTCACCGGCCCGGCGTACACCTCGAACACGCGGTGCCCCATGGGTTCGCGCGTGAAGCTCTTCCCCGGCCGCGCCTCGGGCAGGCCGGGCATCTCGGCGGCCGGGGAGAACAGGTCGATTTCCAGGGCGCCTGTGCGCAGGTTCCCGGCGATCTCCCCCGCCGTGCCCGTCAGCCGCACCGTGCGCGTGTTCTGCCCGGTGAACGCCGAGGTCGACAGTACCGCGGTGAGCCCGCTGGGGAACTCGGCGACGGTCTGCTGGTGGTCGACCACGTCGTTGTCCGAATGGAACACGCACCGTCCATAAGGGCCGTGACGCAGTGCCTCGATCCGGCCCGTCGGCGACAGGTCGTCGCCCAGCAGCGCCACCGGCCAGCCGTCCGTGCCCGCCAGCGCCTCTGCGTAGTAGCGGGGCGCGTAGAACGGGCACGAGTCCGCCGCCGGGCACCCGTCCAGGCAGTGCGACGGCGCGCCCGCCGGCGCGTGCTTGGGCTTGAAGTACGTGAGCGACCCCAAGGACGCCACAGTGGACGGCGCCTCGCCCGCGAACCAGCGGATGATGTCGAGGTCGTGGCAGGTCTTCGCGAGCACCATCGGACTCGACGTCGCCAGGTTCCGCCAGTTCCCGCGCACGTACGAGTGCGCGTAGTGCCAGAACCCGATGTTCTCCTCGACCCGGATCGTCACGAGCCGCCCCACGGTCCCCGCGTCGACCAGGCGCCGGATCGTCCGCCAGAACGGCTGGTACCGCATCACGTGCCCGATCCAGATGCGCGCGTTCAACTCCCGCGCCGCCCCCGCGAGCGCGTCGAGGTCCTCCTCGGTCGTCGCCGCCGGTTTTTCGAGGAGGACCGGCAGGCCCGTCTCGGCCGCCGCGACCGCCGCCTCGACGTGCAGCCGGTCCGGCAGCGCGATCACGAACGCGTCCAAGCCGATCGCCCCCGCGTCCGCGACCAGGTCCCGCCAGTCCGCGTACCGGTGCTCGTCCGGGACGCCCGCGCGCTCGCCGAGCCGGTCGCGCCGATGCTGCTCCGGATCGGTCACGGCCGCGACGGCCGCCCGTTCCGGATGACCGATCGCCCAGCGCCCGTACGTGTCCGAGCCCCGCGCCCCGGCCCCCAGGATGCCCAGTCGGATCATGCGCTCACCCTTTCTCCGCGCCCGACGTCAGCCCCGTGACCAGGAGCCGCTGCGCCAGGAAGAACCCCGCGACCACCGGGACGGTGATCGCGATCGACCCCGCCATGAGCACCGTCGTCGGCACCGAGAACTCGGTGAGCTGCGCGATCCCCAGCGACACCGTCCACCGGTCCCGGTCGGCCACGAGGAACAGCAGTGCGAACAGGTACTCGTTCCACGCGATCATGAACACGTACAACGCGGTCGCCGCGACGCCCGGCAGCGCCATCGGCAGGACCACGCGGCGGATCACCGCGAGCCGCCCGCACCCGTCGATCATCGCCGCCTCCTCTACAGAGGACGGTACCGCGACGAGGTAGGTGCGGAGCATGTACAGCGCCACGGGCACCGTCTGCGCGACGTACACGAACACCAGCCCCGCCAGGCTCCCCGTCAACCCGATCCGGCTGAGCAGCACGAACAGCGGGACCGCCAGGACGATCCCCGGCAGCAGGTACACGCCCAGGAACACCACGTTCACCACGTCGCGCCCGAAGAACCGCAGCCGCACCGCCGCGTACGCGCCCAGGACACTGAGGACGATCGCGAGCGCCGCCGTGGCGAGGGCGACCTGGAGCGAGTTCCACATGTTCCCGCCGAGCCCGTACTCGGCCATCGCGGTCGGGTAGGCGTCGAAGGTGATCTCGCCGGGGGACGGGAGCAGGTCGAGGGGCTCGGTGAGGACGGATTGGAACGGTCGCAGGGACAGCAGGAAGCCGTACAGGAGCGGTCCGGCCGTCACGACCACGGCGACGGTGATCACGGCCCAGCGCAGGACGCCGAGGATGCGGTCTTCGGTGCTCCTCATGCCTTCTCCCGCTTGATCATCCAGGCGTAGACGGCGACCACGACGAGGAGCATCCCGGTCATGATGAGGCCGGTGGCGCTGGCGGTGCCGATGTTGGCGCGCACGACGAGTTCGGAGTAGACGCGGACGGCGAGGACTTCGGTGCCGCCGGCGCCACCGGTGAGGAGGTAGATGTCGTTGAAGTTCTGGAAGGACCACAGGAAGCGCAGGACGGCCAGGAGCGCCATGACGCCGGCGAGCTGCGGGAGGAGCAGGTGCCAGAAGACGCGGGTCTTGCCGGCGCCGTCGATCTGGGCGGCTTCTTCGATGTCGCCGGGGACGACTTGGAGGCGCGCGGTGATGAACAGGAACGCGAGGGGGAACGTCTTCCAGACTTCGAACGCGATGACGGTGGTGAGCGCGACGGGGATCTCGAAGGGGCCGACGTCGCGGCTGGTGGTGGTGAGGAACGCGATGGGCTCGGCCCAGCCGAGCCATTCGGTGCCGACGGCGTTGACGAGGCCGTAGCCGGGGTTGAGGAGGGTCTTCCAGATGGTGGTCGCGGCGACGACGGGGAGGATGTAGGGGACGAGGACGAGCGCCCGGATGAGGCCGCGGCCCGGGAACGGGTGGCGGAGGGCGAGGGCGACGGCGAGCCCGACGAGGATGGCTCCGGCGGAGGAGGCCGCGGCGTAGGTGACGGTGGTGGTCGCGGCGGACCAGAACCGGGGCGAGCCCCACACGGTGGCGAGGTTGTCGGTGGTGAACACGAGCTCGTCGAGGTAGAGCCGCGGGATGTCGACGAGTCGCACATCGAGGAACGCGAACAGGACGACCGCGAGGAACGGCAGCACCGCGAACGCGAGCACTACGGCCATGGTGGGTGCCACGAGAAGTCGGCCGTCGCGGTCCTCGCGCCGCGACATCGTGAGCGGTTTGGCGGCCATTAACCGAGGTCCTGTTGGGCCGCCTCGACTGCTGCTGCCATGGAGGCGGCCACTTCGGCGGGGTCGGCGCCTTCGAAGAGGGCCTCTGCCTCGGTGGCGAGGATCGTCTGGGAGAAGACGATGCCGGCGAGTTCGGCGTCCTCGGTGCCCCAGCCCCAGCGGGTGAACTCCTCGGCGCCCGCGGCCATGCGGTCGACCAGTTCAGGGCCGTAGACCTGGCCGATCGAGACTTCCTGGGTGTCGTCGTTGCCGAAGGGCAGCTCGGCCCAGGCGTCGAGGTACTCGGTCGAGCCGGCCTCCGGGCCCGGGCGGACCGGTATGCGGCCCTCGGTCGCCGAGGCGAGGTTCTCGACGTACCCGTCGGAGAGCATGTACTCGACGAACGCCTTCGCGTCCGCGGTGTTCGCGCCCGCGGGGATGCCGTAGTTCGTGGTCTGGCCGTACACCGAGGGCGTCTCGCTCCCGTTGCCGGTGAACGTGGTCAGGTAAGCGGTGTTCTCGGCGAGGAACCGCGGGTTGTCCGCGCATTCGGCGCAGGTCACCGGGTTGTCCACGTCGAGGCCGGCCGCCTCGTCGACGAAGTGCGAGGAGAACAGCACCATCGCCGCCGACCCCGACAGGTACCCGGCCCGCGCCGCCTCGACGTCCACTTGCGCCGGTCCGGCCGCCGCGGCGAGGCGCTGGTAGGTCGCGAGGCCCTCGACGCACTCGGGCGAGTCGATCGCGACCTCGCCGTCCACTGCCAGTTGGCACCCGAACGGCAGCAGCATCGACTCGATGCCCTCCTGCGTGTACACGTCGCCCGGCGTGGTCCCGATCGCGATGCCCGCCAAGCCGTCCTCTTGCAGCGCCTCGGCGGCGGCCGCGATGTCGGCGACCGACTCCGGCGGCTCCAGGCCCGCGTCGGCGAACAGGTCGGTCCGGTACGCGATCATGTGCCCCCACCCGTCGGAGGGCACCGCGTGGAGCGAACCGTCCACGGTGACCATGTCGAGCGCGGCCTGCGAGAACGTGTCCGCACCGAGCGAGTCGACGATCTCCTGCGGCACCTCGTCGTCGAGCAGTCCCTGCGCGGCCCACGCGGCCGTGCTGGACGGGTTGTGCGCGATGACGTCGGGCACCTCGCCCGACACCGCGCCGGTGACGAGCGTCTGCCCCATCTGGTCGGGTTCGAGCGGCACCATCTCCACCTCGATCCCGGTGGCCTCGGTGAACGCGTCGATCACCGGCTGCTGCGCCGCGATCCGCTCCGGCGTCGTGTACGGGGTCCAGAAGACCACCGAGCCGTCGCCCTCCTCGGATTCCTCTGGGCTGCAAGCCGATCCGGCCAGGACCAGCGTCGCGGCCGCCATGCAGGTCATCATTGTCCTCATAGCCGCTCCTAAGGGGCGAATCGGCGCGAACAGCATCCAATCCGCACTATAGCGGCCGAGGGTGGTCGAACGGTACCCCTGCGTGCGCAAGGATGTTCGCCTTTTCGGGTCCCGGAGGGTCTCGCCCGGCCGTCAGCCCTGGCTGGCCGCAAGGTTGCCGCGTACGAGCTCGGCTCTCGGATGGTCGGGCCCGAGCGCCCGTTCCACGTCGATGAGCAGCTCCGTGTACGCGGCCGTGGCTTCGGCCATGTCTCCCGTTGCCGCACTGCGGAAGTGGGTGAGGTTGTTGCGGGCCAGGAGCGTGTCCTCATGGTCGGGGCCGAGCACCCGGATCTGGTCCGGGACCAGTGCCGCGTATTCGGAGGCCGCTCCGGCCGCGTCGCCGCCGAGTCCGAGCCAGCGCGCGTGCTTGAAGCGGGTGTCGAGGGCGCTGGGGTGGTCGACGCCGAAGACCCTCGTCTTGATCGCGAGCAGCTCTTCATGGGCGGCGATCGCGGCCTCGTAATTCTCCGTCTCTCCGAGGCACTCGCCGATCTCGGATCGGGTGGTGAGGGTGTCGGGGTTGTCGGGGCCGAGGACCCGCGCCTGGTCGGGCAGCAGGTGTTCGAGTTCGAGGAGGGCCGTGGCCTGATCTCCTGAGGTCTTGCGCCAGGCGGCGAGGAATGCGCGTGCGTCCAGGGTCCGGGAATCGTCCGGGCCGAACGCACGGATCCAGTCGGGTACCAGCGCCGCGTAGTCGGCGACCGCGCCGGCGGCGTCTCCGGCTTCACCGCGCACCCACGCGAGGTCGTCGCGCCCCATCAGCGTCGCGGAGTGATCGGGGCCGAGGATTCGCAGGCGGTCGAGGACCAGCTCCTCGAAGGCGGCGACGGCCCCGTCGGCGTCTCCTGCCTTGGCCCGCCACCAGGCGGACCGCCCTCGGACCCCGAGGGTGTGCACATGCTCGAAGCCGAGCGTCCGGGTGAAGTCCACTTCGAGCCGGTCGAAGTACGCGGTGGCCTCCGCCGGACGGTTGCGCATGCCGAGGCTGTTGCCCAGATTGAAGAACAGGTCGTGGGCGTTCTCGCCGATCAGGTCCGGTGCGGCGAGCTCGCGGAGCCGCATGCCGCAGGCCCCGAGCATCGCCTCCAGGTCCAGGTCGTCGTCGCCCGAGGGCCAGAGGGCGGCCATCGTGTCCGCAAGCGCCCGTGCGTATCCGCCTCGGGATTCGGCGGGGAGGTCCTTGAGCGCCAGGCGCTGCACGAGCGGGTGGATGCGGACGACACCGCCTTCGGAGTCGACCAGACTCAGCTGGTGGAGGCGTCCGACCGCGGTGTTCACCGCCCAGGCGGTGAGGAGCGCGCCGGTCCGGCCCTCCGTACGGCCTTCGGTGCGGTCGATGTCGGCGGCGAGGGCCTCGATGACCGGATCGGACCGGAGCAGGGCGATGGGGATGCCCGCCGGGTCGAGGAGGCTCATCAGCCTGAGCAGGCCGAGGCAGAGGCCGCTCGGGCGGTGGTGCTCGGTGAGTTCGATCGAGCGTTGCAGCGACTCGGCGAGCGAATGCGGGTAGTCGTCGAAGGCGGTGCCCGGGCACAGGTCGTCGGGGCCGACGGTGCCGGCCGCCAGCATTTGGCGGTAGTCGTCGCAGGTCAGGTCGGGCTGGTTGTGGATGAAAGCGGCGACCTGCGCGAGGGCGAGGGGGAGGTGGCCGAGCGCTTGTGACAGGTCGGCGGCGCCCTTGATCCGCTTGGAGCGCTGGCCGAGTTGATCGCTGAGGTAGGCCGCGGCGTCCTCGGGGGTGAAGGAGCCGACGTCGACCACCGCTCTGCGCGCGCCTCGCCATGAGGCGCTGCGGATGCGGGTGGTGATGACCGTGCGGCCGTGCGAGGACTCCGGAGGCCACAGGCCCACAAGGTGTTTGGGCTCGGTGACGCCGTCGAGGACGATCAGCCAGCGCGGGCCGGTGGGGCGGTCGAGCCAGTCGAGGAACTCGGTGGCGGCCCGCTCCTGGTCGGCTCCGTCTGAGCCGCAGACGCGGACGGCCGCTTCGGCGAACGCGGCGGTGATGGAGGCGCGGCTGTCGGCGGTCACCCAGACCATCAGTTGCAGTGCACTGGAATCCCAGCGCTGCCGGGCGTATGCGGCCGCGATCTGGGTCTTGCCCGTGCCCGCCATGCCTGAGACGACCTGGCAGACCATGGCGTTCGGGCCGTCGGCGAGGGCTGCGGCGACCGCTTGGTCGGCGGGGCGCTCCTGCCTGGCGGCGGCGAGCGGGGGAATCCGGCCGAGGAGGAGGGGGCCGCGCTTGAAGTTGTGGGGGCGCAGGGGGACCGCCGGTGCGGTTGCGGCTGGCGGGGAACTCTGCTGCGGCAGGTGGACCTGGACCGTCTGGCCCTGGATCAGGTTGTGCGCCTGGGGGTTGTCGAGTTGGAACCGGGCATCGTGGTGCTCCATGCCGGTCGCGGCGCCGTTGCCCGGACCGGCGGCAGCGCCGCTCGCCGCATGGTGCGAGGTCTGGGGGGCCGGTCCACCGATGCCGGTGCGCTCGACGAAGTGCCGCCAGGCCAAGCCGACTGCGCCCCTCTCGTCGGCGCGCCGCAGACGCTCCAGGATCTCGGCGCAGACCATGGCGAGTGCGGGCGCGTCGCGTTGGGCGATCGCCGGGCGGGTGTCCAGGGCTCTGAGCAGGTTCGCCCAGCCGGCGGTGCGGAGGACCAGGTCTGCGGGATGCGTCCCGTCGACGAGGGGCCAGGTCAGGGCGCTGCCGGTGAGGAGAAGGCCCGGAATGAGCTCCTGCCGTTCGATGTCACCCGGTAGGAGGACAGTCGCGGCGGCGGCGATGCCTTCCTGGACTGCCGTTCTGATTCCGACCTGGACGCTGACGGCGCGGATCGGTTCGATTCGGGGCGCGGCGCTCTCACGGTCGACTTCGAGCTGTTCCTTCGCCCAGGAGAGCAGTTCGTCGGTGAGGTCCTCAGGCATTGGGGAACAGCAGGAAGTCGGTGACGTAGCCGGTGACCTCGCCGTGCTCGTCGCGGAGGATGAAGGTCGGGTAGGCGCCGTCGCCCCAGCCGGAGCTGAGGACTGCGACGTTCGCGCCGGTCTTCTCGTCGGTCACCGCGGAGACGTAGCCGGGGGCGGTCTCGGGCGGGAGGGGTCTGGGGATGTAGACGGACTCGACGCGGCTGAAGTCCCACTGCCACAGGGCTTTCAGGGCTTCGACGTCGGCGAGGGCGCCGCAGCCGGCGTCGACGGTGTAGCCGATGTAGTCGTCACCTTTGATGTCGTCGGCGGACTCGTCTTCGAGGAGGGCCATCTCCCAGGTGAGCGCGGGCTTGTCGCTGATGCGCAGCTCCAGGAGGGCGTTGCGGCGGTCGATCTGCCTGCCGCGCTTGAACTGGGTTGCGACCCATGCGTACAGGGGGTAGGTGCCGGGGGCGACGGTGACGGTGAAGGGGGCGTCGTCGCGGGTGGAGAGGGGGTCGCAGGCGACGACGTGCCCGGTCGGCAGGACCACGGGATCGAGGGCGCGGGACTCGATGAGGAAGTCCGAGCGCTTCCAGGTGTGGCGGTAGCCGTCGACCATGAGGATGTCGAGATCGGGGTCGTAAACCATCTCCTGATCCTAAGTCCTGGGCGCGACGGCGGGGTCCGGTCAGAAGCCGAGCTTTGGGGGCCTTTATGACTGGTGTGGGAATGGATTGAATGGACTAGTGACTGTTATTGGTGCGCAATGAGATAGCGGTCCGCGAATTGCGCCGGTGCGCGATTCCGGTACGGGTTCGCCTAGTCGCCGTCGAGGTCGGTGCGCTGGCGGAGGACTTTCAGTTCGGTTCCGTCCCATGCCATCTCGTAGAGCTTGCCGCGGGCGTCGGTGAAGGGGCGGTGGAGGACGAGCATGAGGGTGCCCTCGAACGTCGTGAAGAGCATGCCGTGGCCGGAGTCGGCGCGGACGAGCGGTTCTCTTTGCTCCCAAGGGCCTTCGAGGCGGCCGGAGGGGGAGACGGCCCAGGTCTGGACGTAGTCGCCGTCGATGCCGCCGTTCGTGAGCCGGTTCTTCTCGTAGGTGGACCAGAGGCAGACGAGGGCGTCGCCGAAGCGGTGGAGCTGGGGGCCGTCGGTGACGTAGGGGGCGATCTGGTGGGGGACGCCGGCGGGGAGCTCGCGGGTGATCCAGGAGGCGTCGGAGCCGCGGAAGAGGACGATCGGGTCGCCGTCGACCGCGTCGAGGGTGCGGTTGAGGGGGAAGGCCTCGACGGTGCCGTCGATGCGCTGGAGCCATTCGTTGGCGCAGACCATCCAGGGGGCGCCGTCGTCGTCGGTGAAGAGGGTCCCGTCGAGGGTCATGAGCTCGGCCGGGAGGACCGGCGCCTCGGGCCTGACCATGCGGAAGGGGCCGGTGAGGGAGTCGGCGGCGGCGACGATCGTGGAGCGGCGGTAGTTCGCGACCGGGAACGGGGTGCCGTACTCGCCGGGCTGCGGGACCGGAAGGGGCGCATCGGCATCGTGGAGGGTGGTGAAGAGGAACCAGCGGCCGTTCCAGCGGTGGACCTCGGGCGCCCAGGCGCCGTGGACCGCCCAGGGGGCGTCCTCGTCGGCGACGAGGAAGACCGGGACCGGCTCGGCCCAGTCGCGGAGGTTCGGGGAGCGGTAGACCATCGTGCCGACGCCGCGGGTGCCGCTGGAGTCGAGGTTCGAGGTGTAGAGGTGGTAGAGGCCCGATTCGGGGTCGGCGACGATGAACGGATCGTGCAGCGGCATCTCGGGCAGGCGCAGCGGGAAGGCGGTCGGCTCGCTCATGGTGCAAACGCTATCAAGCGGGGGCGGGTGCGGGAACCGGAGATTTCCCGGTTCTTTTGCGCGGGGATGTCACAAACTGGTGGCGGGCCTTGTCTCAGCTGGCGACGGGACGGCACCGGCCGCCCCGCGGAACCGGAGGTTTGCAATGAAGATCGCTGTCATGGGCGGGACCGGGCTCATCGGATCGCAGGTCGTCAAGTTCCTCAACGAGGCCGGGCACGAGGCGGTGCCGCACTCGCCGTCCACCGGCGTCGACCTGATCAGCGGCGACGGGCTCGCCGCGGCGCTCGAAGGCGCGGGCGCGGTCGTCAACCTGACGAACTCGCCGACCTTCGACGAGGCCTCGATCGCGTGGTTCCAGACGAGCATGGACAACCTGCTCGCCGCCGCGGCCGAGGCCGGGGTCGGGCACGCGGTGATCCTGTCGATCGTCGGGGTCGACCAGGTGCCGGACCTTGACTACTACCGCGCGAAGGTCCTCCAGGAGGACGTCCTCAAGGCCGGGCCGGTCCCGTACTCGATCGTCCGGTCGACGCAGTTCTACGAGTTCATGCCCGCGGTGATGTCCTGGACCTCCGACGAGCACACGGTCCGCCTGCCCGCGACCCGCGTGCAGCCGATCGCCTCGGCCGACATCGCGCGGGCCGTCGCCGACACCGCCGCCGGCGCCCCGCTCAACGGCACCCGCGACGTCGCCGGCCCCGAGGTCTTCACCCTCGACCAGCTCGGCCGCATCACCCTCGACGCCAAGGGCGACAAGCGCGAGGTCGTCGTCGACGACACCGCCGGCATGTTCGCGGCAGTCAAGGGCGACGCCCTCATCGCCGGCCCCAACGCCACCCTCGCGACCCTTACGTACCGGGACTGGATCGCGGCGAGCTAGCGGGACTTGGAGTTCCGCTGTTCTGGTGGTGGGCCCTGCGCGCTTGCGCGCAGGGCCCACCACCAGAACGAAGCCGCGGCCGGGATCGGGCGACGGGCGTCTTGGGGCCCCTCCCCCCGCGATTCGGTTGTTCAGTCGCGGAACGCTTCCAGTTTTTCGGGGGCGACCAGCCATAGGACCTGGTCGATGCCGTTGTCGCTGGCGTCGATGGTGAGGGCGGCGTAGACGGCGCCGTTCTGGTGCAGGACGGCCCAGGTTCGGCCGGCGAGGTCGGTCCAGGTGACTTCGACGTCTGACCAGAGCCATTCGATCGCCTTGAGGAACTTGGCGACCCGTTCGGCACCGATCAGGTGCTTGCGGGCGACCTTGACGGCGCCGTTGCCGTCGGCCGTGTTCACCACGTCGGCCGCGAAGAGCCGCTCCAGCTCGGCCATGTCGCCCGATCGCGCCGCCGCCATGAACGCCTCCAGGAGCGCCCGCTGCCCGGTCTTGTCGGGCCGCGAGCGGCGTCCGTCGGCGATGTGGCGGCGGGCCCGGCTCACCAGCTGCCGGACCGCGGCACTGGAGGTGCCGATGATCTCGGCGATCTGGTCGTAGGCGTAGTCGAACGCCTCGCGGAGGACGTAGGCGGCCCGTTCGTTGGGCGAGAGCCGCTCCATCAGCAGCAGCGTCGCGTACTCCAGGGCCTCGCCGCGCTCCGCGCCCAGGTACGGGTCCGCGGCCGTGTCGACCGGTTCGGGCAGCCAGGGCCCGATGTAGGTCTCGCGCCGCACCCGCGCCGACTTCAGCGCGTTGATCGACAGCCGGGTCGCGATGGTCGCGAGGAACGCCCCCGGTTCGGCGACCGTGTCCCGGTCGTAGGCCTGCCAGCGCAGCCAGACCTCCTGGACGAGGTCCTCGGCTTCGCTTGCGCTGCCGAGCATCCGGTAGGCGATCCCGAACAGGCGCGGCCGCACGTCCGTGAAGACCGCGGCGGCCGCGTCGAGGCCGCCCGCGCGTTCCGACTCTCCTATTGCCACCCGGCAATCTAAGCGCATGGAAGCGGTTTCGGCGATCATGGTTGGAGTGTCGTCTGTATCGTCATCTCCCTTCTTCCTTTGCCGCGGTGATCGGGTTCGGAGTGAGTGGCGATGCGTCCTCGGCTCCGGTTCGACGGCCTGGCCGGAGGCGCGACCGCGGCCTGCCGCGTGCTTCCGCTGCGGCGGCCCGGTCAGGGCGTGAGCACCGCCTTTCCGCTCAGGCCTCCGGCGACCGCGCGGTCGTGGAGGGCCGGCATGTCGGCGAAGGTCAGGCGCTCGGCCACGTCGACCCGCAGCTCCCCCGCGTCGACGAGATCGACCAGGTAGGTGAGGCTCGCGGCGTCGGCGCGGACGTAGACGTGGTCGACGCGGACGCCGCGCCCGGGGTTGTCGGGCCCGGGGGTGGTGGTGCTGGTGAAGGCGCCGCCGTCGGCGACGAGGTCGATCAGGGCGGCGGTCTCCTCGGGGCTGGAGCGGACCAGCTGGAGGACCGCGTCGAAGTGCTCGCCCTTGAGGGCTTCGATGACGGGCTGCTCGGTGTGGTCGACGACCCGGTCGGCTCCGGCGGCGCGGACCCGGTCGGCGCTGCGGGGGCTGGCGGTCGCGGTGACCTCGGCTCCGGCGCGTTTGGCGAGCTGGATCGCGTAGCCGCCGACGGCGCCTCCGGCGCCGTTGATCAGGAGGCGCTGTCCCGCACGCAGGTCGAGGTCCTCGAAGAGGGCCTGCCGGGCGGTGAGGCCGACCGCGGGGAGCGCGGCGGCGTCGGCGAGCGGGATGCTCGCGGGTGCCGCCGCGAGCGATTCGGCGGGGACGGCGACGTACTCGGCGGCGGCGCCGGGCACGACCGGGGTCAGGAGCGCGATGACCGCGTCTCCGGGGTTCCAGCCGGTGACGCCCTCGCCGGTCTCGGCCACGACGCCGGCGACGTCGACGCCGGGGATGTGCGGGAGGTCGAGCGGCATGGCGTCCTTGAGGATTCCCGCGCGGAGGGCGGCGTCGAGGTAGTTGAACGAGGTCCCGGCGACCTTGACGACGACCTCGCCGGGGCCCGCGGTGGGGCGGTCGGTGTCTTCGAGGGCGAGGACGTCGCTGCCGCCGTAGGTGTGGAATCGCATGGCCTTCATGTGGTGCTCCTTGAAGTAGATGCTTTGAATTCGAAGTAACTGGGTCGAGGTTAGCTTGCTTTGAATTCGAAGCACAAGGGCGAGGCGGGGTGATGGTCGACACGTTGCTTCGAATTCGAAGCAGGTAGGATTTGGGGGTGACCGGCCCTGAGATCGACTTCAGCAACCTCAAACTGCCCGAGCCCGGGCAGTTGGAGGCCTACTTCGCGCTCACCGAGGCCGTCAGCCTCCTCCAGCACCACGTCGAGCAGCAGCTCCGCGCCGAAGGCGGCATCAGCGCCATCCAGTTCCAGCTCCTCATGGCCCTCAACGGCCCCGTGCCGCTGACCATGACCCAGCTCGCCGACGGCGTCGTCTACAGCCGCAGCGGCCTCACCTACCAGGCCGCGCTCCTGGAGAAGGCCGGCCTCGTCACCCGCGGCCCCAGCCCCGACGACGAGCGCGCCACCCTCGTCGCCATCACCGACAAGGGCCGCGAGACCGTCGGCAAAGTCCTGCCCGGCCACATCGAACTGACGCGGCGGCTCCTCTACGAGGCCGTCTCCGCCGACGACCTGGACCGCCTGCGCGACATCATGTCCCGCGTCCGCGACCACATCCGCAACGAACCGCCCCGGTCGGCCGCGCCCCGCCGGAGGCGCACGCCCCCGGCCGGGGCCTGAACGGCGGGAAGCGGGTGGCACCGCGCCGGCACGAGCGCACTGCGGCCTGAGGCCGGGCCGATAACCGGTCGGCCTGTTCGGCTTCCCGACGGAAGTCGTCGAGGTGCGCGCGGCAGGTCTCGGTCTGGGGGTGTTCCGGTCCGAGGACGCGCGTGTAGTCCACCAGCAGGAGCTCCATGTCGGCGGCCGCGCGGACGTAGTCCCCGGTGGCCTCCGACTGGAAGTAGATGAGGTTGGCGCGGGCGTTCAGGGTCCTGCCGCTGTCGGGTCCGAGGAGGCGAAGGCAGTCGGCGAGGATCGATTCGAATTCGGCGACGACCCGCACCACGTCGCCGGCGAGGCCCCGGGCGAGCGCGAGGTTGGAGCGGGCGTTGAGGGAGAGTTCGTGGTCGGAGCCCAGGACGCGGACGAAGTCCGGAATGAGGGCTTCGAAGGAGGCGATCGAGGCGTCGGGATCGCCCGACTGGGTCTGCAAGTGGGCGATGTTGTTGCGCGTGACGAGCGTGGTGAGGTCGTCGGGGCCCAAGGTGCGCAGGCGGGCCTCCAGGATGCGCGTGCAGGTGTCGAGGGCCGCGACCGGATCTCCCGACGCGGCCTGCCACCGGGCGATGTCCTCCTGAACGGAGAGCGTGCTCCTGTGCTCGGGGCCGAGTGCCGCCGCGCACTTGTCGACGAGCAGCCCGAAGAACCCGAGCGCCCTGTCGATCTGGCCCGTGTTGCCGATGCTGCTGCCCGCGGTGGTCAGGAGCGGGTGCAGGTCGGGCGTGAACAGTGAACTCCGCGCGTTCGCAAGCAGCTTCTCCGCGTTGGCGTGGAAGATCGCGCACCGCGCGCGGTCGGCGTTGGCGGGGGGCCAGATCTCGCTCAGCGCGTGGGCGGCGATGTTGACGAACGCATCGCGGCCGGCGGAGTCCACACCCTCGCCGGCGGCGAGTTGGACGAGCGGGTGGACGCGGACGGCATCGTCCTCGATGTCGAGCAGGGACAGGCGGTGCAGCCCCGCCAGCGCCTCCTCCACGATTCGAGGGGAGATCGGCGCATCGACCGGTGCGAAGGTGATCTTGGTGAGCGCCGAGCATGCGATCTCGGAGGTGAAGAACGCCGCCGGGATGCCCGCAGGGTCGAGCACGCCGGCGAGCCAGAGGATCGTCGAGGCGAGCCCCTGGGGCGGGTGTCCGTCGGCGCGTTCGATCGACAGGCGCAGCGCCGCGGTGGCAGGGGTGGAGGCCCCGGGCGAGGACCCGTCGGCGATGATCCGTGAATAGTCGCGGCACGTCGTACCGGGCCGGTCCAGGAGGTACGCGGCGGCCTGGGCGAGTGCCAGCGGCAGGTGCCCGAACTCGGCGGCGAGCGCCGCCGCGCCCCGCAGGGCCCGTGAACGGGAACCGAGACGCCGCTCCAGGAACGCCTCCGACTCCTCGGGTGTGAACTGGCCGACATGGACGCCCCGGCCGTCCTCCAGGGCGGCGCTGCGCAGCTGCGTGGTCACGATGGTCTTGCCGCGTGAGGTCTCCGGCGGCAGCAGGCCCGCGAGATGCTCGGGATCGGTCACGCCGTCGAGGACGATCAGCCAGCGCGGAGCGTTCGGGCGGTCGAGCCAGGTCAGGAACGCCTCGGCGGCCTGCTCGGGGTCCTCGACGCCCCGGACCTGCTCGTCCGCCGCCGCGTACGCGGCCCTGACGCGCTCGCGGGTCGAGGCGTCGACCCACACCAGAAGGTCGAATTCGCCTGCGTCCCAGCGCCGCCTGGCGTACGCGGCCGTCGCCTGGGTCTTTCCGGCCCCGCTCATCCCGGTGAGCGTGATCCGGCCCGCCGAGTCGATCGCCCGGTCGGTCTCGCGTTCCAGTCGCGCCGCGGCGAGGCCGGGGATGCGGCCGACGAGCAGGGGACCGCCGGCGAACGAGTGCCCCTGCGGGAGGGCCGGCTGGTGCATGTGGAGCTCCACCTGCTGGCCTTGGATGAGGTTGTGGACCCGCGCGTTGTCGAGGACGAATCCGGGTCCGGGAGCGGTGTTGTCGGGCATCGTGCCTCCTGCTCGGCTGCAAGCAGGTTACTCCGCGCGGGCGCGTCCCCGGGAACGCCGCGAGGGGCGCCCGAAGGGCGCCCCTCGCAACGGAAAGCCTTGCTAGATCATCGGGTGGCGGATGATGTTCTCCTCGCGGCCCGGGCCGACGCCGACCACGGAGACCCGTGCGCCGCACAGCTCTTCGAGGCGCTCGATGTAGGTCTGGGCGTTGCGGGGGAGCTCGTCGAACTTGCGGCAGTGGGAGATGTCCTCGAACCAGCCGTCGTGCATCTCGTAGACCGGCTTCGCGTGGTGGACGTCGGTCTGGGTCATCGGCATCTCGTCGACGCGCTGGCCGTCGACCTCGTAGCCGACGCAGATCGGGACCCGCTCGAGCTCCGAGAGCACGTCGAGCTTGGTGACGAACAGGTCGGTGATGCCGTTGACGCGCACCGCGTACCGGCCCAGGACGGCGTCGAACCAGCCGCAGCGGCGCCGGCGCCCCGTGGTCACGCCGTACTCGCCGCCCTTCTTGAGCAGGAACTCGCCGAACTCGTCGAACAGCTCCGTCGGGAACGGGCCCGAGCCCACGCGGGTCGTGTACGCCTTGATGATGCCGATCGCGGTCGTGATCTTGTTCGGCGCGATGCCGGTGCCGACGCAGGCGCCGCCCGTGGTCGGGTTCGAGGACGTCACGAACGGGTAGGTGCCGTGGTCGACGTCGAGCATCGTCGCCTGGGCGCCTTCGAGGAGGACGTTCTTGCCCTCCTCCAGCGCCAGGTTGAGCAGGAGGCGCGTGTCGGCGATGTACGGCTTCAGGCGCTCGGCGTAGCCGAGGTACTCCTCGACCACGGCCTGCGGGTCGATCGCCTTGCGGTTGTACACCTTCACGAGGATCTGGTTCTTCTCGCGGAGGATCTGCTCCAGCTTGATGGAGAGGATCTTCGGGTCGAGGAGGTCCTGCACGCGGATGCCCTGGCGCGCCACCTTGTCGGCGTACGCCGGGCCGATGCCGCGGCCGGTGGTGCCGATGCGCGCGCCGCCCAGGTAGCGCTCGACCACGCGGTCGAGGGCCCGGTGGTGCGGCATGATCAGGTGCGCGTCGGCGGAGAGCTTCAGGTTCGAGACGTCGACGCCGCCGGCGGTGAGCTCGTCGAGCTCGGCGATGAGGAACTTCGGGTCCACCACGACGCCGTTGCCGATGACGGGGACGACGCCGGGGGTCAGGATGCCCACGGGTACGAGGTGGATGGCGTACTTCGTGCCGTCAGGCGTCACGACCGTGTGGCCTGCGTTGTTGCCGCCCTGGTAGCGGACGACGAAGTCCATCTCGGCGCCGAGCAGGTCGGTGACCTTGCCCTTGCCCTCGTCGCCCCACTGCGTTCCTACGACCGCGATCGCCGGCATGTGCCCATCCTCCCGGGAAGTTGATCACCCGATTACCTGCCAAGCCTACTTGCATTCATTTATCTGGGGTCTCAGCAGGCCCAAGCACTATGAAGCGGGTCCCCGTCACACCGTAGAGTCGATGCGGTGAACGTCGTCGTGTTGACACTCGTGGAGTCGGACTGCTCGAACCCCGGGCCGCGGACCCAGGCCCTGCACCTGGCCGACGAGCTGAAGTCGCGGGGGGCGGCCGTGCGCACGGCCGAGGCCCGCACGCCCGAGGACATCGACGCGGTCGTCGCCGATCCCCAGGAGCGGATCGTCCTCGCCGCGGACACGGACGAGCAGGTCAACGCTGTCGTCGCCCGGCTGACGCGGCTCGCGCTGCCGGCGCCGAGCAAGCGCCCCGAGGGCCTGCCCGACGGGCGCACCATCCCCGATCTGCCGCCGCTGGCGGTGCTGCCGCTGAGCGGGACGCCCGGCATCGTGGTCCGGCTGGGCCTGCCCGAGAAGCCCGCCGACGTCGCCGAGGCGGTCGTGTCGGGTGAGGTGCGTCGCACCGACCTGATGCGGCACGACGGCGGCGGCGTCGCGATCGACGGCGTGCGCCTGGGCGGCGGCGACCGGCCGTGGCGCGGGGTCGTCAACCTCGACGACGTGGTCCTCGCCGACGGGAGCGAGCAGATCCTCGCGTGCGTGGTCGCCAACGCCGACGGGTACGCCGCCGCGGACGACATGGTCCTGGCCGAGCCCGACCCCGCCGACGGGAAGATCGACGTCGCGGTCGCCGTGCCGGTGACCGTGGGGCGCTTCAGGAAGCGCCTGCGCATCGAGGTGCGCCGCGCCAAGGGGCGCGCCGTCGCCGTCCACCCCGCCGGGTCGGTGACCTACATCCAGGACGGCCTCGCCGGGGAGCTCGGCCGCAAGCGCACCTGGTGGATCGAGCCCGGTGCGGCGGGCTGGTACGACACGCCCGGGCGGTAGCGCCTCCCGCGCAGTCGCCAAGCGGGCGAAGGGGAGTCCTCCTTGAGCTGCGGTGCTTCGCGCGTCGTATCGACCGCTGTGCCCGACCTCGCCACCTGATCGAAATCCGATCGTTATCTGAGTGAGGCATGCTGGTCAGCGCCCACGAGGCAGCGTTTTCGAATCGACACCGCGGGGTGCGGACCCGGCGGACGGCGAACATGGAGGTGGCGGGCAGTGGCGGCGGAGTACTCGAGTTTCGTGGCCATCGGCGACAGTTTCACCGAAGGGGTCGGCGACCCGGACCCGGACGGCGACCGCTTTCGCGGATGGGCCGACCTGTTCGCGGTGCGCGCCGCCGAGCAGTGGCCCGGCTTCGCCTACGCGAACCTGGCGATCAGGGGCCGCCTCTTCGACCGCATCGTCGACGAGCAGGTCGTCCCCGCGATCAAGCAGGGCCCCGACCTGGTGTCCTTCGCCGCGGGCGGCAACGACGCGCTGCGCCCCGGGTTCAACCCGGTCCAGCTCGCCACGCGCGCACACGAAGTGGTGCGCCTGTTCAAGGCCTCCGGCGCCGAGGTCGTCCTCTTCACCTGCGCCGACGTGACACCGCACATCCCCGGGATGGCGATGCTGCGCAAGCGGTTCATCACCACCAACGACGCCTACAAGAAGGTCGCCAAGCGCCACAGCGCGGTCCTGGTCGACCTGTGGGCCGACCGCGCCTTCGACGACCCGCGCCTGTGGGCCGACGACCGCCTCCACCTGAACACCCTCGGCCACACGCGCGTCGCCTACGATGTGTGCCTGGCCCTGGGCGTCGAGCCCGACCCGGCATGGCTCGACCCCCTCCCCGACCTCCCGCGGCCCCGCCGCGACATGAACGGCGTCCAGTGGGCCGGAAAGCACCTGGCCCCCTGGGTCAAGCGCCGCCTCACCGGGAAGTCCTCAGGCGACACGGTCCATCCGAAGCGCCCCGAACTCACCAAGGTGAAGTGACCACATGGCCATCATGTTCAAACTCCTCGCGGTCCTGGTCGTCATCCTGACCTGCGCGTTCTTCTTCGGCCTCCTGTTCAACAAGGGCCGCCGGCGCTGACGCGAGCCCGCTTCGGCGAAATCGCCTCCCCCACTTCGGGGGTGGGCGTGGCGGTTCCGGCGGAGACAGGGCATCATGGTTCATTGTGGGACTCCTCCAGCGTCTGTTGGGGCGCCGGGACACACCAGATTCAGTGCCAGATCCCGCCGCCCAACCCGAACCTGCCAACGAGCCCGAGACGCCGCCCGAGCCCGGCGCGTCCTCCGGGGCTCTCGGCGATGCCGCCCCCGAGAACGGCCCGGACCCCTCGCCGGTAGCCCAGGAGGAGGACAGCATCGCTCCCGCAACGCCCGTGACCGGACTCCGGCTCGTGCCCGACCTCGCACCAGAGACGCCCGAACCCGCGGCCCCCAGACCCGCGGTCCCCGCGCAGCCCGAGACGGGGGACGCCATCTTCGTGCCCGAGCGCCCCCGCCGGGAACTGCTCACACTGGACAAGCCCGAGCCGCCCCGGCAGGCCGGCACCGGCCGCGACGAGATGATGCCCCGCATCGACTCCGAGGACCTCGACATCGCCGGGTCCCCGCGCGCCGACCTGCGCGCCGCAGGCCTCGCCGTCCCGAAGATGCACCAGCTCGTGCGCCGCGGCGACACCGCCATGTGGGCCTTCGCCGTCCGCGCCTCCGAGGCGCTGCGGTGGTGGCTCGACATCCGCCAGGCCGCCGACCAGACCGGCTGGATGCCGGTGCTCCTCGGCCCGCCCGAGGAGTGGCGCGACAACGGCGAGTCGATCATCCACGAAGGCGACGACGAGATCGCCCGCGCCGAGGAGATCGACGCCGCCGAGCTGCTCCACGAGAAGGGCGCCGAGGCCGGCGAGCCCGCGCGCGGCGTCCCGATCCTGCCCCGCCGCGGCGACTCCGACTTCGCCACCCCGCAGGCCGAGGGCCTGCTCGGGCTCGTCGAGACCGACGCCGGCTGGAAGATCCCGGCCATGTTCCCCTGGAAGGGCTCCACGAACTGGGAGCTGTACGGCGCCGAGCACGCGGCCGTCCTGCGCAGCTGGAACCGCCGCTTCGAGGCCGAGCTGGTCGCCATGACCTACGACGTCGTCGAGCTGTACGTCCCGCACCCGCCCTCCCGCGAGGAGGCCCTCGCGGTCGCCTCCGAGGCGTACGCGTACTGCCCCGACCTCCTCGACTCCGGGGTCCCCACCCTGGAGGACCTCGCCGACCACATGATCAGGTCGAAGGCCTGGTACTTCCGGTGGGCGTAGCCCGGCCGGAACCAGAGGCGGGGCCGGTGGGCGTAGCCCGGCTGGAACGAGAAGCATGGCCGCTGGTCCTGGCCCGGCGAGGGCCGCGGGTCAGTCCCGCCTGAACCGCAGTTCGAGCCTGGTCCCGTCCCGGCCGCCCGCCTCCATGCGGGGGGCCAGGCCGTCGAGGAAGCGGTCCAGGAGGTAGCGCATCGCCTGGTGGCCGGTGATGTCCCAGCTCGACTCGCCTTCGAGGCGGGCGATGTTGGGGAACCGGCCCGACTCGATCGCGCGGTTCAGGTACGGCGCCTGGACCTCCCACCACTCCTGCTCGCCCGCGGCGGGGGCCGCCTCGGCGCGGTCGCGCAGCAGGTACTGCCGGGCCGTGCCCATCACCAGGTTCATCACCGAGGTGATGATGAGGTTCTTCTCGCGGTCGTCGACTTCGGCGTTCGCGAACGCCGACAGCGCGAAGTCGTACCCGGCCAGCGAATCGGGCCCGAACACCGGGCGGCGCTGGTTGATCTCCAGCAGCCACGGATGCCGCTCGTGCACCTCCCAGGTGGCCTCGGCGATCATCTCCAGGCCGGCGCGCCAGCCGAGCGCCGCCAGGTCGGGCTCGGTGCCGTCCACGCGTGAGATGCGGTCGATCATGAGGTCGACCAGCTCGTCCTTGCCCGGGACGTACCGGTAGATCGTCATGGCGCCGACGCCGAGCTCCGCCGAGACGCTGCGCATCCCGAAGCACGAGCCCTCCCGGTCGGCCACCGCGATCGCGGCCTCCACGATCCGGTCCACCGTCAGCCGCGGCTTCGGCCCCGGGCGGCTCTGCTGCGGTCCGAACCCGCGCCAGAGCAGCTCCAGGCTGCGTTTGGGGTCGCCCGCCCCCGTCTGTGGTGTCGCCATAGGGGCCTCATGATATCGCGCTTGCTAACCGGGTACACCGTATGCTATTACTGGGTACAACGTACCCGATTCAGGGAGACCAGTCGATGACCACCACGACAGTCGAGGCCGTCGGCCTCGGCAAACGATTCAAGGACACCGCCGCACTCGACGGCTTCGACCTCGCCGCCGAATCCGGGACCGTCCTGGGGCTCCTGGGCCCCAACGGCGCCGGGAAGACCACCACCGTCCGCATCCTGACCACCCTGCTGAGCTACGACACCGGCCGCGCCGCCGTCGCCGGGTTCGACGTCGCCAAGGACGCCCGCCAGGTCCGCCGCCGCATCGGCCTCACCGGCCAGCAGACCGCCGTCGACGACCTCCTCACCGCCCGCCAGAACCTCGTCCTCTTCGGAAAGCTGTTCCGGCTGAACAAGTCCCGGGCCCGCGAGCGGGCCGCCCAGCTGCTCGACCAGTTCGGGCTCGCCGACGCCGCCGACCGCCAGGCCAAAGGCTTCTCCGGCGGCATGAAGCGCCGCCTCGACCTCGCCGCCAGCATGATCCTCGCCCCGCAGGTGCTGTTCCTGGACGAGCCGACCACCGGCCTCGACCCGGCCGGGCGCCGCGAGGTCTGGGACGCCGTCTCCGGGCTCGCCGCCGACGGCACCACCGTCGTCCTCACCACCCACTACCTCGACGAGGCCGACCGCCTCTGCGACCGCATCGCCGTGATCGACCACGGCCGCAACCTCGTCGACGACACCCCCGCCGGGATCAAGCGCCGCATGGGCGCCGACCGGCTGGAGATCGTCGCCGCCGACCCCGCCGACCTCCCCGCCCTGGAGGGCGTCGTCGCCGCCGTCGCCGACGGGGACGTCACCGTCGACGAGGCCGGGCCCAGCGTCTCGGCCCCCGTCAAGGACCCGGTCCCGGCCCTCACCGCCGCCGCGACCGCCGTGCAGGACAACGGGATCACCGTCGCCGACATCGGCCTGCGCCGACCCACCCTCGACGAGGCCTTCCTGGACCTCATCGGCGACCCGAACCAGCAGAAGGAGAACGGACAGTGACCGCCCTCGCCCCGCTCCCCGACGAGACCCTCGCCGGGCGCCTCAGATGGACGCTCCACGACTACCGCACCATCGTCGGCCAGGAGTTCACCCACCTCATCCGCCAGCCCGCGAACTTCGCGTGGGCCCTCGGCTTCCCGATCGTCATGGTCCTGCTGTTCGTGTACGTCTTCGGCTCCGCCATGGACGTCACCGGGCAGGGGGCCGGGGTCGACTACGTCGCCTACGCCATGCCCGGCATGTTCGCCATGACCATGGCCTTCGGGTTCATGAACACCGCCATGGCCGTCGCCTACGCCAAGGAGAAGGGCATGGTCGACCGCATCAGGTCCATGCCCACCGCCTCTTCGGCGGTCGTGGTGGGCCGCAACATCTCCGACACCATCCAGGCCGCCGGCGACCTCCTCGTGCTCTTCCTCATCGCGCTCGCGATCGGCTGGCGCAGCGAGGGCACCCTGTGGGAGACCCTGGGCGCCTTCGCGCTCCTGATCTGGCTGCGGTTCGCGCTCATCTGGATCGGCGTGTGGATCGGCCTGCTGGTCAAGAACGTCGAGGCGGCCGGGAACCTGTTCGCGCTCGCCTTCCCGTTCGGCATGGTCTCCTCGGTGTTCACCCCGCCCGAGCTCATGCCCGGCTGGCTCGGGGCGATCGCCGCGTGGAACCCGGTGTCCGCCACCGCGACCGCGATCCGCGAGCTGTTCGGCAACCCGGTCGCCGCCGGCACCTCGTGGCCCGAGCAGCACGCGCTCCTGGCCGCGATCGTGTGGCCGCTGGTCATCACCGCCATCTTCCTGCCGCTGGGGGTGCGCCGCTTCCGCAACCTCGGACGCTAGAGCCTGACGGAAACAGGAAGACGGGCCCGCGCTCATCGGCGCGGGCCCGTTCCGCTCGTGTGAGAGCATGGGCACCATGTCCGAAGCGCCGCAGGAGTTCACGGCCTCCCTGGGGGAGGGCGCCGAGCTGCGCCCGCTCGTCCCGGAGCTCGCCGTGGAGATGACCGTCCACATGGACCGCGGCCGCGAGTTCATCGGCCGGTACGTCGCCATCGCCGACGTGTGCGCCGACGTCGAGGGGACCCGCGGGTTCCTGGAGACGTACGCCGCCAAGGCCGCCGCCGACGCCGGGCGGATCTGGGGGATCTGGCTCGACGGGACGCTCGTCGGCGGGGTCCTGTTCCGCACCATGGACTTCCGCATGCAGACCGCCGAGGCCGGCTGCTGGCTGGAGCCCGCCGCCACCGGAAAGGGCCTGGTCACCCGCGCGGTCGCCGCCATCATCGACTGGGCGGTCGAGGAGCGCGGCATCCACCGCGTCGACTGGTGGGCCGCCGTCCGCAACACCGCCAGCCTCGCCGTCGCCGAGCGCCTGGGCATGACGAAGGAGGGCGTCCTGCGCGACGTGTACCTCCACCGCGGCGAGCGGTACGACATGGAGGTCTGGTCCGTCCTCGCCCCCGAGTGGCGCGCCGCCCGCCGGGCCTGACCGCCGCCCGGGCTTGTACCGATATCGATTCCGCATCGAATCCCGCGTGCGCGTGGGAGCGATTGCGAATTCGGGTATGACATCGACGCATTTATCCGTACGATTTCCGCTCGAATGGTCCCCGCGGCGGACTGACAGCGCTTCCATTCTGCGATAACGTGCTTCCACCGCGAGGGCGCACTCCCTCACCCCGCCTCCTCGCGCACCCGGCGCCCGGTCATCCCTCAACCGAAAGCAGATCCCAATGACCAAGAGGAGACACCTTCCGGCCCTCGCGGCGACCGCGGCACTGGCGACCGCCGCGTGCACCGACGACGAGGCGCCCGCGTCCGGCGACGCCGACCGCCTCGCGATCGACGACTTCCCCCGGGGCGAGACCCTGTACTCGACCGGCACCGCGTGGGGCCCGCCCGGCGACTTCAACCCGATCACCCCCGGCCAGGTCACCGGCCTCAACGGCCTCGGCTACGAGTACCTCTTCCTGTTCGACACCCAGGAGCAGCGGCTCACCCCCTGGCTCGCCGAGTCCGGCGAGTGGACCGGCGCGCGCGAGTACCTGCTGAAACTGCGCCCGGGGGTCAAGTGGAGCGACGGACAACTCTTCACCGCCGACGACGTCGCGTTCACCCTCGAACTCGGCAGGGTCGAGGGCGTCCCGTACGGGACGGTCTGGGACTGGCTGGAGTCGGTCGAGGCGACCGGCGACCTGGAGCTCGTCTTCCGCTTCATCGAAGCGCGCCACCAGGAGTGGGACAACTTCCTGTACACCAACGAGATCGTGCCCAAGCACGTATACGAGGCGTACACCCCCGAGGAGCTGCTCACCGGCCCGCTCGACGAGGACCCGGTCGTCACCGGCCCGTACACCGTCCACAGCCTCGACGAGGGCCGCATCGCGTGGGTCAAGCGCGACGACTGGTGGGCCACCGAGGCGCTCGGCCTGGAAGTGCGCCCGCGGTTCATCGTGGACCTCGTGACGCCCGGCAACGCCGACATCCTCAACATGCTCCTCGACGGGCGACTGGACCTGGCGAACAACTTCATGCCCGGCGTCGCCGACTTCCTCTCCGGCGACCCCGCGCTCATCACCTACTACGACAAGCCGCCGTTCATGGCCCCGGTGAACACCGCGATGCTCATCCCCAACACCACCCGCAAGCCCCTCGACGACCCGGAGTTCCGCCGCGCCATGGCCTTCGCGATCAGCCCCGGCCAGATCGTGGACGCCGTCTACGGCGGCATGGTCACCGAGGCGCACCCGACGGGGCTCCTCCCGATCTGGGAGCGCTACTACGACCCGGAGGCGCTCGGGGACGACGCCTTCGTGTTCGAGCCGTCCCGGGCGGTCGCGCTGCTGGCCGAGGCCGGGTACGCCGACGCGGACGGCGACGGGTTCGTCGAGGACCGCGACGGCGAGCCGTTCGCGCTCCAGCTCATCGTCCCGTCCGGGTGGACCGACTGGGAGGCCGCCGCCGAGTCCATCGCGCTCGACCTGGCCGACGCGGGGGTGAACGTCACCGCCGTGTTCGTGGACGCCGCCGAGGTCGACGCCGCCCGCGAGAGCGGCGACTTCGACCTGCTGATCAACAACTACAGCCGCGTCACCAACTCGCCGTGGAGCCACTTCAGGTACCTGTTCGAGCTGCCGGTGGAGGCGAGCCAGCGCTCGGGGAACTTCTCCCGCTGGGAGGACGAGCACGCCTGGGAGCTGACGCAGGAGCTGTCGGCGGTCGCCTCGGAGGACCCGCGCTACCTGGAGGTGGTCGCGGAGCTGGAGCGGATCGCGGTGCGGGACCTCCCGGCGATCCCGATCTGGTACAACGGCGCCTGGTCGCAGGCGGCGAACTCGGTGTGGACGGGATGGCCGACCGAGGAGTCGGGCGGGGTGTACGCGAGCTTCTGGGACGAGATGTGGGGGCTGGGGGCGGTGCGGATGCTGTGCGCGATCGCCCCGGCCGAGTAGTCGCTCGCCGCAAGGGAAACGGGCCCGCGCCGCCACCCGAAAGGCGGCGCGGGCCCTCTTCATCCCCCCGGTCCTAGAACCCGATCCACGCGGTCTGGTCGTACCCGCCGCCGAGTTCGTTGGCCTGCAACCCGGCCGAGGACAGGGTCCACAGCCGGTTCCCGACGACGAGGGCGCGCACGATGCCCTCGGCGTAGGGGTCGACGGCCTCCTGCTCGATCCAGGCGGCCTGCTCGACGGAGTCGGTGCCGACCGCCAGGACGAGCGCCCCGGCCGTGTAGTTGGTGTAGTCCTCGCCCCAGTCGGTGACGGGCATGACGGCGATGCTGGCGTCCTGCCAGTACAGGAACGCGTGCGGGTCCCATTCGACGGCGGAGGACGCGTCGGCCTGGAAGTACTGGTCGAGGACGGCGGCTTCGGCTGCGGCCGTGTCGAACAGGCTCACCTGGAGGCCGGTGGTGACGCCGTCCTCGGTGGCCTCCTGGCCGACGCCCAGGAGCCGCCCGTCGCCGACGGGGTGGAGGTAGGCGGAGTAGCCGGTGATCTTCAGTTCGCCGGTGACGGCGGGGTTCGCCGGATCGGAGAGGTCCACTGTGTACAGCGGGTCGGTCTGGCGGAACGTGACGATGTAGCCGGTGTCGCCGATGAAGCGGACCGCGTAGATCTGCTCGTCCAGGCCGAGGTCGGTGACCGAGCCGGTCTCGGTCAGGGAGTCGTCGCCGACGGCGAACACGGTCACGGTGGACTTGGACGGCCCCGGGTCGGGCGCGAACGAGCCGCCCCAGGCGCAGTCGGCGGCCGGCCCGCAGCCGCCCCACCAGCCCCACATCGCGTTGTTCTCGGTGGTGGCGACGCGCAGGTGGCCGTCGTACTCGCTGAGCGAGTACTGGTTGAGCAGGGACCCGGGGACGGTGGCCTCGCCCGCGAGGCGCGGCTCGCCGTCGGCGAAGTGGAAGCGGTAGATCTCGGTCTCGGACTCCGGCTCCTCCTGGCCCCAGGCGTAGTCGTAGTGGGCGAGGTAGAGGCTGTCGACGGTGCCGTGGACGGTCTCGCCGTCGGCCATGACGGTGTGCGGGGCGACCTCGTCCCAGTCCCCGGCGGCGCTGAGGCCGAAGACGGTGACGGCGGAGCCGCTGAAGCGGTCGGGGTGGGCGATGTCGCCGCAGTCGACCTCGCCGTCCTGTCCGTTGACGCTGAAGCCGGGCACCCAGTCCGAGAGCTCGGTGGAACTGACGGCGGCCTTGAGGTCCTCGAAGTCGGCGTCGCCGTCGTACAGGACGTCCTGCACGGGCTGGATGCTCGGCTGGGAGGAGACGGCCAGGCGCAGCTCGCCGCCGACCATGCGGGCGTCCACCATGGACCCCTCCATGGCGAAGGTGTCGCGGACGTCGAGGGTGGCGGGGTCGAGGCGGTCGATCCTGAACTCGCTGTAGTAGAGGTCGCCGTCCTGGACGTCCTGCGTGTACATCGCGAACAGCTCGCCCTCGGTGAGGAACAACTGGTGGTCCCAGGTCGAGCCGCCGAAGACGGTCTCGGCGGTCACCTCGCCGGAGCGGGTGTCGACGACGCGGAGGGCGCCCGCGACGACGCTGTAGACGAAGGTCCCGTCGGTCTTGACGATGTCGGGCTCGTCGACGCCGGCGACCTGATTGTTGGTCTGGGAGTAGGCGTCCGTGGACTGGGCGGAGGTGGCGCCGGGGTCGGCGGCGGCGGCCATGTCGCCCTCTTCGCGGGCCACGCCGTCCTCGGCGTAGCCGCCGGCGGTGAAGTACTCGCCGGACTGCCATTCGGCCATCATGGCGAGGGCGGCCTCCTGGATGCCCTCCAGGGCCTCGTCGCAGCCGCCGTAGGAGGCGAGCTGGGCGGAGGCGGGGACCCAGGGGACGGTCTCGACATCGAGGTCGTCGCCTTGTTGCGAGGTGCACCCGGCTGCGGCGAGGGCGGCCGCGCCTGCGAGTGCGGTGAGGAGTTTCGCTTTCATGCCATTCGGACGCCGCGGCCGCGGGACCGGTTCCCGCCGGGCGCGAAAAAGGGCCCGAGGCGCCTCAACCTCCTCGGGCCCTAGGCCGGACGGCGTCTCACCCCTTGGTGCCGCCCGTGGTCAGGCCGCTGATGAGGTGCCGTTCGGCGAACCCGTAGAACACGAGCGCCGGGAGCATCGCGAGCATGACGAAGGCGAGGACCTTCGCGGTGTCGGAGGCGTACTGGCCGCTGAACTGGGTGACGCCGAGCGGGAGCGTCCACCAGGTCGAGCGCTGGAGCACCACGAGCGGCAGCAGGAACGAGTTCCAGGAGCCGACGAGCGCGAGCACCGAGACGGTGGCGAGGACCGGCCGCGACATCGGCAGGAGGATGCGGGTGAAGAACAGCCACGGCCCCGCGCCGTCGATGGTCGCCGCCTCCTCCACTTCGCCCGGGATGGACCGGAAGAACGTGCGCAGGATGATGATCGTCAGCGGCAGCCCGAACGCGGCCTGCGGGAGGATCACGCCCATCGGGCTGTTGAGCAGCTCGAAGGTCCGCAGGATGATGAACAGCGGCAGGACCGCGACCGCGAAGGGGAACATCATCCCGGCCGCGAAGAGCGTGAACAGGCCCTCGCGGCCGCGGAAGGCGTAGCGGGCGAACACGAACGCGACCATCGCCGAGCAGGCCACGACGATGAACGTGGTGATGAGCGCGATGAACACGGAGCTGAAGACCTGCTGCCAGAACGTGCCGGAGGCGAGGACGTCGGTGTAGTTCTCCCAATGCCATGGGCTCGGCAGGCCCAGGGCGTTCTCGCGCAGCTGCTGGTTGTCCTTGAACCCGCCCAGGAGCGCGAACAGGATCGGCGTGGCCACGAACGCCGTGGTGAGGAACGCGGCGATGTAGAAGCCGGTGTGGCGCAGCAGGCGCGCGCGTCGCGTGGTGACCTTCATCAGCGGTTCCCCCCGGCGGTGGTGATCGACCCCTGGAGGTCGCGGTTGAGGACGAAACGCTGGTAGAACAGCGCGAACACGAGGCTGATCAGGAACATCGCGATCGACAGCGCCGAGGCGTAGCCGACCTGGTTGCGCTGGAAGCCCTGCTCGTACATGGTGATCGCGAGGGTCTCGGAGGCGTGGAACGGCCCGCCGCCGGTGAGCACGTACACCAGGTCGAACAGCTGGACGGTGCCGATGACCGACAGGAACACGATCATGCGGACCGTGGGTCCCATGAGCGGCAGCGTGATCGAGCGGAACGCCTGCGCGCCGGTGGCGCCGTCGATCGCGGCGGCCTCGTACAGCTCGTCGGGGATGTTCTGGCGCCCGGCCAGGAACAGGATCATGTGGAAGCCGAAGAACTTCCAGGTGAGGATCCCGAAGATGACGAACATGACGATCTCGCGGTCGGAGAGCCAGCCGATCTGGGAGTCGACGCCGAGGTTCGCCAGGAGCGAGTCGGCGAAGCCGCGCCGCGGCGAGAACACCAGGCGGAACAGGACCGCGGTGACGGCCTCGGTGAGCACGTAGGGCACGAAGAACAGCAGCCGGAACGCGGTGCGCCCGGGGAAGCGCTGGTGGAGCAGCATCGCGAGGCCGAACGAGATCGGCAGCTGGACCAGCAGCGACAGGACCACGATCAGGCCCAGGCGCCACAGGTCCCCGAGGAAGACCTCGTCCTGGAGGAGGTTCCGGAAGTTCTCCAGCCCGACGAACTCGGTCGGGGCGCCGCCGAGGCCGTTCCACCGGAAGAACGCCACGTACGCGGCGAACAGGACCGGGAGGATCACGAACAGCAGGAACAGCACCAGGCCGGGCGCGATGAACGTCGCGAGCGTCCCCGCGCCGGGGCGCCCGGACCGCCGGCGCGGGCCTGAGCCCGCGCGGCGGCCCGGGC
>NZ_QFRW01000008.1:0-320 GCF_003265355.1 Glycomyces dulcitolivorans
AATTGATGCTGCACAGTCAGCTGCGCATCAATATCTAACAGTTTCTCTAATCGTTCCTTCGGGTCAAGTGACAGCAAGTAGCCTTCTTTATTCAGCTCAAGCTGTTTTCCGATTTCCATAAACGATTGAAGCTCTTGTAAAGAAAAGCCAAGTACTTCTTTGGCCTGCATCACTTTCTCCAGTTCTTCCATGTCATCCTCTGAGTAAAGTCTGACACCGCCCTCTGTCCGCTTTGGTGCTGATAATAAACCAATCTCTTCATAGAAACGAATGGTCCGTTTCGTCAGACCGCTTCTTTTCGCCACTTGATCAATTTTCAT
>NZ_QFRW01000008.1:379-660 GCF_003265355.1 Glycomyces dulcitolivorans
TGCTCATCAATTCATGTTTTATTATACACCTTTATGACCTTAACGTAAACGTTAATGTTTGATCACTTGATTTCTATTGTGGTTTGATGCAGAATAAATAGGAATCATTACGTTTTAAAGGAGGTACCCTATGCGTTCATTTCCATCCAAAAAAGAACGACACGCACAATTCGGTTCTGTCCCGCCAAGCGCTAGAACAAAACCTTGTCAAAAAGAGGACATGATAGACATCCAACAAACCGAACAGGACTTTTATTTTGATCTGGAACAGGTCGGAATTT
>NZ_QFRW01000080.1 GCF_003265355.1 Glycomyces dulcitolivorans
TCGACAAGGGCCGCAACGCTACTGAGGAGCCGGTCGTGCAGACCGCGACCGAGTCCCCGCGCGAGCCGGTGTTCGCCCCCGCCCCTCCGCGGTCGCCCCGCCCAGCGGCGCCGGGACCGATTCTCGACGCCGCTCCCCGCCCCCGGCCCGTCTTCGCGGCCTCGGCGGGACTGGGGACTGCCCCGCGGCCGGCGCCGCGGCCGGGTCCGTCCCTGGGGCCGATCGCCCCGCCGCTGCCGTCGCCGCGACCGATCCCCGCCACCTCTTCGAATGTCCAACCCGCACAACGAGAAAGGCACCACAAGATGAGCCAGTACCACCCTGTCGTCCAAGGCGCGTCCGAGTCGGTCGCGAGTCTGGGCGGCCACCAGTTCCGCAACTACCTCGACATCAAGGGCATGGTCAACGCCACGCCCGGCATGTTCGCGAACTTCGCGTCCTCGTTCAACTCCCTCGCCGACCAGCTGGAGCAGACTCCGGCCGGGGCGGAGACCGCGGCGAACTACCGGTCCATGGCCGCGCAGCTCCAGTCGATGAGCCACGGCGCCGAGACCAACGCCGCCATGTTCGCCGCCCTCCACACCGAGGACGACAAGCGCCTGAACAACCCGCGCCCCAACGAGCACATGGCCGACTACTCCGCCAACCAGGACTGACCCACCGGCCCGGCCGCCGCAGCGGCGGCCGGGCCCCGCCACCCGGCACGGCGAACCCGAACCCCACTACTTCGCAAGGGAGACAACGGCTATGAGCACCACGAACGGCACCGGCAACACCCGTGAATGGGACGTCGCGGCATGGTCCAACCCGGTCACGGGGGTCCTGGTCCTGTACATCGTCGGCATCATCCTCTACGTCGCCGGCCTCCCCTGGAGCCTGGTGCTCGCCATCGGCATCGTCGCCGGTGCCACCCTCACCTGGACCGTGAAGCAAGCCGGATTCCGGCCGCTGGGCGTGGTCTACGCCGCCGCGTGCGCCGCGGTCGCCGCCGCCTGGTCGGCCTACGCCTCGACCGTGCTCACTTTCAACATCCTGGAGATCCACCAGACCCTCACCCACCTGGGCATCCTGGGCGGAGCCTGCCTGCCGCTGGCGATCGTCTACGCCCTGCTCCTGGCGGGGGAGGCCCGCTCGCACCAGGCCCGCTACCTCGCGCAGCAGACCGTGAACGACCGGCGATCGTCCACCGCGGTCGCCGTCGCCAAGGCCGGGATCAAGGCGTGGGTCATGGTCTCCGAGGACGCGGACGCCGACCGCATGGTCGCCGATTTCGAGATCGCCCCCGGCGGCACCACCTTCCGACAGGCCCTGGGCTTGATCGAAGCCCTGGAGATCGCCCTGCGCGCCCCGTTCCGCGGCGCGGTCCGCCTGGAGCAGCCCAAGGGCTACCACGTCGGGCGCGTCCGCCTGACCTGCTCACGACGCTCCATCCTCGCCGACGTCCTCCCCATGCCCCCGGCCCCAGCCGACCCGCGCTCGATCCTCGACCCCCTCGCCGTAGGCCGCTTCGAGGACGGCGAGGTCGCCGCCGAGGTGTACGCCTACCAGACCACGTCCTCGATCGGACAGCGCGACGCCGGCAAGAGCGGCTTGCAGAACGTCATGATCGACAACTACGCCTCCTGCGCCGACTGCCTGATCTGGACCGTCGACTTCAAGGAAGGCTCCGTCGCCCGCCACTGGCTGACCCCGTTCGCCAAGGGCCACAGGCCCACGCCCGTGTTCGACTGGGTGGGGTTCACTCCCGCCGACGTGCTCGCCATGGTGTTCGAGCTCGACCGCATCGCCGGTATCCGCGCGCGCTCCCGCCGCGGCGACAAGATCCGTCCCACCCCGGACCTGCCCGCGATCCGCCTCATGATCGATGAGGTCGCCGACCTCCTTGCCGGGGCCATCAACGACCCCGTCAAGCGCAAAGCCGTTGAGCTGCTGGTCAAGGTCGTGCGCAAGCACCGCTCCGAGGGCCTGGACATCGACATCTTCTCCCAGCGGGCCACCATGTCGTTCCTCGGCGAGCACGCCCGCGACCTGCTCTCCCAGACCACCCACAAGAACATCCTGCGCGTCGACTCACCCACCGAGGTGTTCAACACCCTCTCGATCGCCAACGCCCAGCTCGGCGGCGTCGACCCCTCCGAGTTCGCCGAGCCCGGCTCGCTCATGACCGTCCGCCCCGGCTCACGGCGCGCCGCCCGCCGCACCTACTACCTGCCCACCGAGGACATCCCCGCCCGCGCCGCGCACTACGCCCTGTTCCGGCCCGGCCTTGAGGACGCCGCCGCCGCGGGCGCCTCCCGCGCCTACCGCGACCGCTGGTCGAACCCGCGCATGAGCGCGTTCCTCGACTCCATCCGCGACGACACCGCCTTCACCCTCGACCACACCGACACCGACACCGAAGCGCCGGTGCCGCAGACGGCGCCGGACGCCGCACCGGCGGGCACCGCGGTCGCCGGAACCGGGACCGGGCCCGCGAACGACCTGCTGCGCCTGCGGGCGATCTTCCACACCCGCTTCGGCACCGACGACGGCGAGGCCCGCTACTCGATCGCGTGCGGGAAGGTCGCGCTGCGCGCCATGACCAACCACATCCGGGCCACCGGCAAAGACGCCGCCCCCACCCGCGACCTCCTCGCCGTCCTCGAAGCCACCGACACCGCCTACACCAGCCTCGACCCCCGCGGCCTCGCCGCGCTGTGTGCGCCCTACGGCGTCGAACCCGTCCAACTCGGACGCGCCTGGGACGGCAACCCCCGCGGCTACCGCCTCGCCGACACCGCCGCCGGCCTCGACCGGGAACCCGCCACCGACACCCAACCCACCGACCCGAACACCACCGACCCGGCGCCGCGAGAGGAGGCGCTGACGCGGTAGCAGCACCCGTAGCGGCAGGCGTAGCAGCCGATAGCAGCACGCACCCGCTACCCGCCGCTACCAGCTCCCGCTACCGCCCCCGACCAGGGGCGTAGCAGCAAACCCACCCACAGGCACAGACCCCGGACCCGGGGCCTGGAGCCCCCTGCACCCAAAAACAGGGCCCCGAAGCCATCCGCTACCAGAGCCCACCCGACCCGAGAGGAGACACCGAAATGGACTACTGCGAGACCTGCGGCTGGGTCCCCGACCTGTGCGCCTGCGACGAGTTCTGCGACGTCTGCGGCGAGTACGCCTACTGCTCCCGCACTTGCACCTGCGCCGCGTGCCTCGCGTGCGTCAACTGCCCGAACGAGGCCGACTGGGACGGCACCTGGTGCACGCCGTGCAGCACCGAGGCCCGCCAGTCCTCCGACATCAGCTAGCCGAACTCAACCCGAACGGAGCCACCGACATGGACGAGGACCAGTGCCCCACCTGCGGGGACTACATCGACGACTACGGCCACTGCTCGTGCTGCTGGGTCTGCACCCCCGGCAGCGTCACCCCCACCTGGAACACCATGTGCGGCCCGCACTTCATGGACGCCTCCATCCACTACGGCGAACTCCACGGCGGCTACGAGGAATGCGGTAACTGCCTGTACTGCAACAACCTCGACTTCAGCCAGACCCACGACTAACCGCCACAGCCCGGGCCGCGGCGGCCCGGGACTTCCCCGAAAGGAGAACCGCACCGTGATGGCGTTCTGCCCTGACTGCCAGCTCGCCTACGACCCGTTCGCCGACGAATGCCCCCACTGCACGCCGGCCGTCAACACCTGCGCCCGGTGCCTGACCGACCTCGACCACAACGGCGAGTGCGAGTGCTGCCCCTGGTGCCTCGACCTCACCTACGACGAATGCGACTGCGCGGACGACCTCGCCTACGCCGCATACGAACGCGACCTCCGCGACCCCGAAGACGCCACCTACTAGAAGCCCAAGTTCCCAAACGCCAGAGGAGAACAGCGCATGACCAACCACGACACCGAAGAGCGCAACACGGTCCTGTACGCCGCCGACGTGATCGTCTTCCACGACTCCCAAGTCCTCCTGATCAAGCGCGCGTACGCGCCCTTCGAAGGGCACCGAGCCATCCCCGGTGGGCACGTCGATGCCGATGAGACCAGCCGGGCCGCCGCGGCCCGCGAGCTGACCGAGGAGACCGGACTCACCATCGACCCCGCGCACCTGCGCATGGTCGGCGTCTACGACGACCCCGACCGCGACCCCCGCGGCCGCGTCGTCTCCGTCGCCTACGCCATCGAGCTCACCGAGCTCCAGGCCATCCGGGCCGGAGATGACGCCGCCGACGCCATGTGGGTCGACATCGAGCAGGCCCTCGCCGGACCGCTCGCGTTCGACCACCCCAACATCCTCGGCGACGCTTACTCGCTGCTGATGGACGACCAGCTCTAACCACGCCTGTGCCGGGGCCGCCACGAGCGGCCCCGGCCCCAGACCAGGGAGTGACCACATGGAAGACAAGGAAGCGGTCAAGCGGGCAGAGCAGTCCGTTCTCGGTGCGGCCCTGATCAACAGCGAAACCGTCCCCGGGATCGCCGCGCAGCTCAACGCCGGATCGTTCGAGGTCCCCGCTCACGGGCTCATCTGGGAGGCCATCGCCGACCAGCACGCCGCCGGCAAGCCCATCGACGCCGTGACCATCGCCTCGCGGTTGGCCGACGAGGGAAACCTCAAGAAGATCGGTGGCGGCCCCTACCTCCACGACCTCCTCGACGCCGTCCCCACCGCGGCGAACGCCGGGTACTACGCCAGCATCGTTGCTGAAGCGGCTAAACGCCGCGAGGTCAAGGTGGTCGCCGCCCGTCTGAACCAATTCGCCGAGCTCACCGGCGAGCGACTCGACGCGATCCTCGACCGCTCGCGGACCGCGCTCGACAACATCAGCCCTGGCGGCACCGACTGGCCCGACCCGATCCCCCTCGACAACCACGGCGACCTACCCAGCTTCCCGACCGTGGTCCTTCCCGAGTGGGTTGAGCGCACCGTAGTGGGGGTCGCCGAGGCGACGCAGACCCCGGCCGATCTCGCCGGGGCTATGGCACTCGCCGCCATCTCCACCGCCCTCCAGGGAACGATCAAGGTCAAAGTTCGGCAGGGCTGGACGGAACCGGTCGTGGTGTTCGTGTGCGTGGCTCTCCCGGCCGGTAACCGGAAGTCGAGCGTGTTCGACGCGATGGTCCGCCACCCGCTGGCCGCGGTCGAGAACGACCTCGCCGAGGAGATCCGGCCCCGCATCATCGAAGCCGCGACCGAGGCCGACGTGCTCCACCGCGCCGCGGAAGCCGCCCGCATCGCTGCCGCCAAGTCCGGTGGCGAGGTCGATGCGATGAACAACGCCAAGGCTGCCGCTCTTGCCGCCGAGGAGATCACGGTCCCGGTTGAGCCCCGATTGTTTGCCGACGACGTGACCCCTGAAATCGTCAAGACGCTTATGGCCCGCCACCGCGGCGCCATGGCGGTGCTCTCCGATGAGGGCGGCCTGTTCCAGACCATCGCGGGCCGCTACTCCGGTGTCCCCGACCTCGACGTGTTCCTCAAGGGCCACGCGGGCGGCTCTATCCGCGTTGAGCGCAAGACCTCAGGCTCCGAGCACATCGAGTCGGCCGCTCTCACGATCGGACTCTCACCGCAGCCTCCAGTGCTGCGTGATGCCGCCGCCGTTCCCATGTTCGAGGAACGCGGGTTCTTGGCGCGGTTCCTGTGGGCGATGCCCGCTAGTCGCGTCGGCTCCCGCAACCCCGACCCGGAACCCGTTCCCGAACCGGTCGAGCGCGAATACGCCCGCCGCATCGCCGCCCTCACCCACGCCGCTCACATGACCGGCGAGCCCACCGTTCTCAAACTGACCCCGGCTGCGACCGCTCGCGTCGCGGAGCTGGAGAAGGAACGCGAACCGCGCCTGGCGCCCGGTGGCGAGTGGGCCCCGATCCTGTCTTGGGCTTCCAAGTGGACTGGAGCCGTAGTCCGCATCGCTGCTCTGCTGCACCTCGCCGAACACGGCTACGTCGGCCGGTACGAGCCGATCGAGGCCGACACCATCGACGCCGCCGCGATCATCGGCCACTACTACGCCGAACACGCCCTCGCGGTGTGGGCGTACATGGGCGCGACCGCCGACGCCGCGCCAGCCGGGCTCCTCCTCGACTGGCTCAAGGTGAACGCCGAGCCCGGTATGAAGCTGCGCGACATCTACAGAGGCGTGCGGGGGCGCGTCTGTCTCGGTACCGCCGAGAAGGTCCGCGCTGCTCTCGCTGTCCTCGAAGACCACGGCTACATCCGACAGCTCCCGGCCCCGGCCGGCAAGCCTGGCCGGCCCTCACCCCGATACGACTTCCACCCGAACGTAAAGCGCGGGCCCGGCGGCTCGGCCTAGGAAACTTCGCCGCCGGTCCCGTCCTCCCAAACGCCAGTAAGGAAGGAATCCAGCATGTCACGCGCGACCACATACCCGTCAACCCCACGCCCGCAGGCGTCCGGCCTCATGACCCTCCAGCAGGTCTACGACGAACTGGGCATCGCCAAGTCGACTTGGAACGACTGGAAGAACAAGGGCCGCACCCCGAAGTTCTTCCGGCTCCCCAACAACCAAGTGCGCATCCGCCGCGCCGACTTCGAGCAGTGGCTCGACCAGCTCGCGGAGGTGGACGCCTGATGCCGGATTGGAGCTACAAGGTCACCTTCTGGGAGCACGAAGTCTCCGAGCGGAAGGGCGCCGGCAAGAACAAGAAGGGCAAGACCCATACAGTCCGCTGGACTGTCGGAGGGAAGCGCCACCGCGAACCGCTCCGAAGCAAGGCCGCGGCCGACAAGTTCAAGTCCGACCTCATGACCGCCCACCGCGATGGCGAGCGGTTCGACATCGAAGTGGGCCTGCCCGAGTCGATGCTCAAGGCGGAGTCTGCTCAACAGCGCGGTATGACCTGGTATGAGCTGACGCTCAAGTTCACCGATGTCCACTGGCCGACCATCGGCTTCCGGCAGCGGGAGAGCATTGCCGAGTGCCTGCCTGAGGCCGCACTCGTGCTCCTCGCTACCACCGAGGGCCGCCCGACGGACAAGGAGATTCGCGCGGCGCTGAGGGAATGGGCCTACGGCGACCGCCTACATGGCGACCCGGTGCCCGAGGAACACGAGCAGACGATCGCATGGCTGGAGGAGAACACAGTCGAAGTCACCGCCTTCGATGACGTCGAGACGGGTACCGACCTCGTCTATGAACTCCTCAATCACCTGGAGCGCAAGCAGGACGGAACGAAGGCATCAGCCAACTACGCGCGCCGGAAGCGCACCAACGTCGGCAAGGCGCTCAAGTACGCCGTTGAAAAGCGGGTGCTGAGAACCCATCCGTTCGGCACGGTCTCGCGGAAGGCAGAGCAGAGTGACGACCCGGTCGACCCCGCGATCGTGCCGAACGGTGAGCAGATCGAAAGGCTGCTCACCGCTGTCGGAGAGGCCGCCGAGCTGGGGCGTCGATTGAAGGCGTTCTTCGCGATCATCGCCTACGCCGGCCTTCGCCCTGAGGAGGTGATCGCGTTGCGGAAGAACGACCTTTTGCTGCCCGAAGCCGATGACGCGAACAAGTTCGGGGAGTTCCGATTGCGCAGGGCGGAGTCGTACGGCAAGTCCAAGCGGTACACCGACAACCGCACGCAGAGGCGTGATCGGCGCCGCCTGAAGCACCGCTCGGAGAAGACGATTCGAAGCGTCCCGATCCACCCGCGGTTGGTGGTGAGAATCCGCGAGCACCTCAACCAGTTCGGGTACGGCCCCGACGATCGGCTGTTCATCGGGCCGAAGGGCGCAGTGCCTTCACCCGAAACCTACGGCAGGGTGTGGCGCAAAGCCCGCGTGGCGGCGCTGAGCGAGGACGAGCTCGCCCGCGAGCTCGCCGCCGTGCCGTACAACCTGCGTCACGCGTGCGTCTCCTCCTGGCTGGCCCTCGGCGTTGAGCCGAACCAGGTCGCCGAATGGGCCGGGCACAGCGTCAAGACGCTCCTCGGAACCTACGCCAAGTGCTTGGAGGGCAGCGCCGACCGAGGCAAGCAACGCATCCTCGAAGCCTTCCTCGCGGAAACCGCTGGGGGAGAGGCAAAGCCGCAAGAGGATGAGGAAGAGGCCGGCGGTGAAAATCTGACCGGAATCTGACCGGGCACCCGGCCCCGGTCGTTCCGAGGCGGACCCAACCGGACCGGATCGACAGAACGACGAACGGCCCTTGACCAAGGAATTCCCAGGTCAAGGGCCGTTTTTGCTGCTCTCTGCGGAGAAGGTGGGATTCGAACCCACGGTGGGTTTTGACGCCCACGCCGGTTTTCAAGACCGGTGCACTAGTCCACTATGCGACTTCTCCAGGGCCCCTCAGGGCAAGCGCCAATCTATCAAACGCGGGTTCAGGTGGAGCCGCAGTCAGCAGCGGTCGGTCTGGACGCAGCAGGTCGAGCAGGTGCGCCCGCCCTCGATGGTGAGCGCCAGGCAGCAGGTGCGGCGCCGGTAGAGCAGGCGGCCGGCCTCGTCGGTGGAGACGTCGACCAGGTGCGCGACGTCGAACGCGTCGAGCAGGGTCTTCGCGATGACGTCGTCGGGATCGGGCACGGCCTGCGCCATCGACGCAACCGCGTACGACAGGCCCGAGGCCAGTGAGCCCAGCAGCGTGCGGCGCCCGACCCTCACCCGCGCCAGGAACGCGTCGAGGACCGGCCCGAGGTGGTCCTCGAACATGGTGGCGCGCAAGCGGTCCAGCAGGTCGCCCTCGTTCGCGACGACCTCGACGTCGGGATGGCCCGCGCACGGGTCGTGAGGCAGCGCCAGGAACCGCGGGCGGACCTGCCGCACCGAGAACATGGGGGCTTCGTCGCTCACCGAGAACACCGAGTTCGCGGCGTCCATCACCGGGACGCGGCGGGCGGCGATGTAGCCGAGCACCGCGGGCGCGAGGGTCCAGTAGCAGTAGGTCTTCCACGCCAGCGCCGCGTTCGCGTGGGCGGAGCCGCCCCACAGGGCCGCGGCGGTGGCCATGAGCTCCTCGACACGCTCGCCCGAGACGAGCTCGGCGGCGGCGAACTCGACGGCCGCGGGTGCGGGGTCGCCGAAGAGCCAGGTCCTGAGGCCGGCGATGGGGTGGGGGCTCACGTCGCGCTCGACCCGGGCCGCGACAGCGCGCAGCGCGTGGAGCGGGTGCGGGGCGGTGACCGGGCGGTCGGCGAGTGCGGGCGCGCCCGGAAGGGCCTCCGCAGTCGCGAGCCGCATAGGGTACCCCTCTCAGGTAAGGACTGGCTAACCTTACCTGATGCTGCAAGGGGAGTGTCAATAAACCGACAGACGCGGCGCGGCGACGGAATGTAGGCAGGCGAGGTGCCGCGAATGTGAGCGTCGCCGAGTGGGATGAGTATCACGGCACCTCGCCTTACAGGAAGATCATGCCCCTGACTTGGGGCGATGCGTCGCACACGCAGTGCGATCGGTCCCATGGCAAGGTCCTCTTTCGGGGCTCTGGCACTCTGGTGCGCATGTCGGACACCGAGGCCCCGCCCCTCCTCCACCGCCGCACGATCGGCCGCGAGGTCGTCATCGTGCTCGCCCTCTCCCTCGGCGCGTCGGCGGTCTGGTCGATCGTCAGCATCCTCGGGACCCTCACCGAACCCGGCGGCCTCGCCGACTCCGTCCAGTCGATGAACTCGGCGCGCGCCGAGGCCGAGCGGCCCTGGTACGACCTCGCGCAGCAGCTGGTGAGCCTCACGCTCGCCATGGCCCCGGTCGCCCTCGCCCTGCACCTCCTCAGCCTCGACCGCGGGAACCCGTTCCGCCTCATCGGCCTCGACACCCGCCGGCCCGCCTTCGACCTCCTCGGCGGCGCGGCCCTCGCGGCGTGCATCGGCATCCCCGGCCTCGGCCTCTACTTCACGGCCCGCGCCCTGGGCCTGAACGCGACCATCGCGGCCGCGAACCTGAACGACGTGTGGTGGGCCGTCCCGATCCTGGTCCTCGCCGCCCTCAAGAACGCGATCATCGAGGAAGTGGTGGGCGTCGGCTACCTCGTCACCCGCCTCCAGCAGCTCGCCTGGCGCCCGGTGACGATCATCGCCGCGCACGCCCTCCTGCGCGGCACCTACCACCTCTACCAGGGCTTCGGCGGCTTCATCGGCAACGCGGTCATGGGCGCGGTCTTCGCCCTGTGCTTCCTGAAGTGGAAGCGCACCGGCCCCCTCGTGGTCGCCCACACCCTCCTCGACATCGCCGCCTTCGTCGGATACCTCCTGGTCGCACCCCACGTGAGCTGGCTCTGACCGATCCGAACCCGCTTGGCTCCCCTGGCTGCCGACCGGTATGCTCGGTGCTCGGATATGCCTCACGCGAATCCTGGAGGATTCGCATAGTGGCCTAGTGCGCCCGCCTGCTAAGCGGGTTTCGGGTGATACCCGATCATGGGTTCAAATCCCATATCCTCCGCCACTTATCGCGTGACGGCATATCCGACCTTCGGGGACACCGCCTTCGGGCCGTGTCCCCGAAGTCCGTTCCGCCACCCCAGCCGGCCGCGGGTGGTGATCAGCAGCAGGACCGCAAGGGCCGTGAAGGCCCCGACCTGGGCGATCTCGTAGTGGAGGCTGTTGTCCACACCGGGGAACAGGACCGGCAGCAGGGTCACGTTGAAGAAAGTGTGGGCGATGATCGCGAGGGGCCCGCTGCCGTCGGTGCGGTTGTAGAGCCAGGTGAACGGGAATGCGATCGCGATCGTGAAGCACAGGAACACGACGTAGGCCCGCGCGGTGGCGGCGAGGTCGGCTCCGGCGTGGTTGTAGCCCTCGATGAGGAACAGCGGCAGGTGCCACAGGCCCCACATCACGCCGAGGATGAGCGTGCCGGCGACGGGGCCGAAGCGCTCCTGGAGCCGCGGGGTGGCGAAGTTGCGCCAGCCGGGTTCTTCGCCGAGCGGGCCGCCGACGATGAGGACGAGGACGAATCCGAGCGCCCACGCGGGGAGTTCCTGCGGCACCGGCCCGAAGGCGGCCGCCGCGCCCGGCAGTGGCAGCACGCAGAGCATGAGCAGCGCCGGCAGGCCGAGCATGACCAGGGCGTACCAGCGGAAGCCGACCCGCCAGCGCACGAGGTCGCGCAGCAGCGCCCGGGTCCCGGCCCGGCCGTCGACCGCGGCGGTGACGATGAAGGCCGCCGCGAACGGACCGATGAACGGCGCGGCGAACATCCACGGCACCAACGGAAGTTGCAGCACCAGGATGACGACGAGCTCGTAGGCGAACGACGGCGCGAACGACAGGACGAAGAAGCTCAGCAGCGGCCGCTCGCGGATCAGCCGCACGAGCGGGCCGCGGCGCGGCGGTGACATGGTCGGGACCATTTTTCGGTCTCCTCTCGGGAATGACGGCCCTCAGTTTGCGTTTCAGCGCGCCCCGCCGTGAATCGGTCATCGGAGGGATTGGTGCGGAAGGGGGTCCGTATTTCGGCGGAGAGGGCGACGGGTCCGGTCTTCGGGGACACTGTTCAAGGGCGGTGTCCCGAAACTGACGTTGGAGGAGGGGCGATGGGTCGGACCATGCGTGCGGTGGTGCTTGACGAGCCGGGGCCGGTGGAGAACCTGGTGGTGCGGGAGCTGCCGGTTCCCGAGCCGGGGGACGGGTGGGTGCGGATCAGGGTGAAGGCGTTCGGGCTCAACCGGTCCGAGCTGCACACCCGGTTGGGGCTCGCGGAGGGGGTGACGTTCCCGAGGGTGCTCGGGATCGAGGCGACCGGGGTCGTGGACGCCGATCCGAGCGGGACGTTCGAGCCGGGGCAGCAGGTCGCCACGATGATGGGCGGGATGGGGCGGACGTTCGACGGCGGGTACGCCGAGTACACGTGCGTGCCGGTCGGGCAGGTCATCCCGTTCGAGTCGGGGCTGGACTGGGCGCATCTCGGGGCGGTGCCGGAGATGGTGCAGACCGCGTTCGGGTCGCTGACCACCGGGTTGGATCTGAAGCCGGGGCAGAGCCTGCTCGTCCGGGGCGGTACGTCCTCGGTGGGGATGGCCGCGGCCGTGCTGGCCAAGCGGCTCGGGGAGGTCACGGTTCTTTCGACCACTCGTGATGCCGCGAAGGCCCCGGCTTTGAAGGGCGTCGGCGTGGACCATGTGCTCGTCGACGACGGGGACGTCGCCGCTCAGGTGCGGGACATTCTGCCGGATGGTGTGGACGCGGCCTTGGAGCTGGTCGGCACTCCCACCCTCCCCGATACCCTTCGGGCCGTTCGGGTCCACGGGACCGTCTGCTTCACCGGGATGCTCTCCAACGAGTGGATCGTCAAGGACTTCTACCCGATCGGCTACCTGCCGACCGGGGTCCGCCTCACCGCGTACGCCGGGGCGTCGAAGGACCTGCCCGCCGAGGTGCTCCAGGGCTACCTCGACGACGTCGCCGCCGGGCACGCGGTGATCCCGCTCGACCGCGTCTTCTCGATCGACGAGATCCGGGAGGCCCACGCGCTCATGGAGTCCGGCGGGGCCCGCGGGAAGCTGGTCGTCACGACGTAGGCGGGAGGCTGAGCGTCCGCCGCAAGGACGTGTCAGCGCCGTGTCAGGGCGCGTGGGAATCCTTGCGGCATGAACCACTCCCAACCACCGGCCCCGGTCGAGCTCGCCGGCGTGAGCCGCGTCTACGGGTCGCGCGGGACCGCCGTGCGCGCGCTCGACGACGTCAGCGTCGCGTTCCCGGCCGGGTCCTGGACCGCGGTCATGGGGCCCTCCGGGTCCGGCAAGTCCACGCTGCTGCACTGCGCCGCCGGACTCGAACGGGTCACCGCGGGGAGCGTCAGGATCGGCGGGAACGACATCACCGACGCCTCCGATGCCGAGCTGACCCGCCTGCGCCGCACCGAGATCGGGTTCGCGTTCCAGACCTTCAACCTCATCGGGTCCCTCACCGCCGAGCAGAACGTCGCCATGCCCCTGCGCCTGGCCGGACGCCGCCCCAAGCGCCGCGACGTGCACGAAGTCCTCGACGCCGTCGGCCTCGCCGACCGCCGCAGGCACCGCCCCCGCGAACTCTCCGGCGGCCAGCAGCAACGCGTCGCAATCGCCCGCGCCATGGTCACCAGGCCCGCCGTGCTCTTCGCCGACGAACCCACCGGCGCCCTCGACACCAAGGCCGCCCGCGACGTCCTCAACCTCATGCGCCGCATGGTCGACGAGCGCGGCCAGACCACGATCATGGTCACCCACGACCCCGCCGCCGCAGCCTCGGCCGACCGGGTCGTGTTCCTGCGCGACGGCCGGATCGTCGACGGCGTCGACCGCCCCTCGACCCGCGAGGTCGCCGAGCGCCTCGCCGCCCTGGAGGACTGATGCTCCTCCTCGCCTGGAACACCTTCCGCGACCGCTGGCAGGTCTTCGCCGGGGCCATCCTCACCGTCTGCCTCGGGGTCGCCCTCGTCCAGTCCTCGCTCCTCGCCCTGGTCGCCGCCGCGGCCGCGGCGATCCCCTCCGGGCTCACTCCCGAAGCGGCCCTTGCGCTCCAAGGCGCCTACGACGGGGCGATGACGCTCTTGTCGATGGTCCTCGCGCTGGCGGCGTTCGTCGCCGTCTTCATCGTCGCCTCGACGTTCGGGTTCACCGTGGCCCAGCGCCGCCGCGAACTCGCGCTCCTGCGCCTGACCGGCGCGAGCCGCGGCCAAGTCCGCTCGCTGCTCGTCGGCGAGGCGGTCCTGCTCGGCCTGGTCGGCTCGGCCCTCGGAATCGTGCTGGGGCTGCCGGTGATGCGGGCCCAGGTGTGGCTCCTCGAACGGCTCGACTTCGCGCCGCCCGGATTCGAAGCCCAGTGGCGCCCTTGGGTGGTCGCGGTCTCGCTCGGGACCGGCGTGCTCATCGCGGTCCTCGGCGTCCTGGCGTCCTCGCGCCGCGCCGCGAAGATCCGCCCGCAGGAGGCGCTCCGCGAAGGCGCCGAGGCGTCGCAGGTCATGACGGTCTCGCGCTGGATCCTCGGCCTGCTGTTCATCGCGGGCGGCGCGGTCCTGTTCGCCCTGTTCCCCGGCGGCGACGCGGGGATGCCGGTCTGGTTCATCCAGCTCACGCCGTTCCTCGTGACGGTGCCGCTGGTGGTCGGCTTCAGCGCGCTGGCGCCGCTCATCGTCCCGTTGGCGGCCAAGCTGTTCGGGCTGGCCTTCCGCGGGGTCCTGGGGGAGCTGGCGCTGGCGAACCTGCGCTCGGACGCCCGCCGCAGCGCTTCGACGGCGGCGCCGGTGATGGTCCTGTTCGCGTTCGTCGCGAGCATCGGCGGAACGCTGGCGACCGTGGGGGAGGCCGGGCGTCAAGAGAATCTGAGCACTGTGGACGCCGACTTCTTGGTTGCCGCTGATGAGTCGGCGGCCCCGGAATTGGCCGAAGTAGACGGTGTCGCGGCGGTCTCTGCGGAGACGGAGATCCTGTTCGAGCTGGCGTTCGCCGAGGCCGGTGCGAGCTGGTACGTCGCGGGCCTCGGGACCGTGGTCGACCCCGCCGCTTACATTGCGACCCACGACGTCTCGCCCGTCGCGGGCGACCTCGCCGACCTCACGGGCGCCGCGGTCGCCGTCAGCCCCAGCGAAGGCTACGAGAAGGACTGGAACGTCGGCGACATGCTCCAGATGCGCATCGGCGGACAAGAAGTCGAGGTCCGGGTCGCGGCGCTGCTGCCGCCCACGGTCGCCGGCCCGCACTACCTGCTCTCGCCCGACCTGCTCCCCGCCGGGGCCGGCCCCTCGCAGCACGTCGTGCGCCTCGCCCCCGACGCCGACCGCGACGAGACCGCCGCCCGGCTCGCCGAGTTCGGCGAGGTCACCACGATCGACGCGTGGGTCGACGCCACGGCAGCCGAGGACGAGCGTCTGACCCGCAACATCATGATCGTGCTCCTGGGCATGACCATGCTGTACACGGCCATCGCGATCGTCAACGCCGTCGTCATCGCCGCCTCGAACCGGCGGCGCGAGTTCGCCGCCGCTCGCGTCACCGGGCTCGGCCGCGGGCAAGTGGTCTGGCTGGCGCTCTTGGAATCCCAGGCGGTCGTCGCGATCGGCCTGCTCCTCGGCGCACTCGCCGCGGCCGCCTCGGTCCTCGGCGTGGCGGTCGCTCTCCGCGACCTCGTCGGGCTCACGGTCGTGAGCGTCCAGTGGCCGCTCCTGCTCGGCCTCGCCCTCGGCGCGGCCGTCATCGTCGGTGCGACGAGCCTGGTCACGGCCCTGTCGGCGACGCGCACGCCGCCGATCCGCCTGGTCGCGTCCCGCGAATGACCGGACCCGCTTGACATATGCCGTTATGGGTATATGATCGTGGCATGGCACGAGCCGCGACCACCTCCGACGCGTTCAACGCGATCGCCGAGCCCCAGCGCCGGCGCATCCTCGACCTGCTGCGGGGGCGCGAGCTGGCCGTGTCCGAGCTCGCGAGCGCGCTCGACCTCCCCCAGCCCGGGGTCTCCAAGCACCTGCGGGTGCTGCGGGAGGTCGAGCTGGTCAGCGTCCGCGGCGACGGCAAGCAGCGCCTGTACCGCCTGAACGCCCGCGCCCTGCGACCGGTCCAGGAGTGGGTCGGCGGGTTCGCGGAGTTCTGGGAGGCGAGCTTCGACCGGTTGGACGACTACGTGCAGGAACTCAAGGAGGCGGAAGATGACGACTGAGCGGGGGACGGCGGACCGGGAGATCGTGATCTCGCGGGTCGTCGACGGCCCGAGGGCACTGGTGTTCAAGGCGTTCACCGAGGTCCGGCACCTCTCGCGCTGGTGGGGCCCCGACGGGTTCACCACCACCACGCGGTCCTTCGAGTTCCGCGAGGGCGGCGCCTGGGAGTTCACGATGCACGGCCCCGACGGCACCGACTACCCGAACTGGATCACCTGGCGCGAGATCGCGCCGCCCGAGCGGATCTCCTTGGTGCACGGCGCGTTCGAGGGCGACCCGGAGTCGTTCGAGCAGGTCCTCCTCTTCACAGAGCAGGGCCCGAAGACCGAGCTGGAGATGCGGACCCTGTTCCCCACCAGGGAACTGCGCGACCGCGCCGTCCAGCGCTTCGGCGCGATCGAGGGCGGCAGGCAGACACTGGGCCGACTGGCGGAGTACGTCGGCGGCATGACCGAGAAGGAAGGCGAGAACTGATGGCCGGCAAGGTGTTCTTCAGCGTGACCATGTCCCTCGACGGCTACATCGCACCCGTCGACGACGGCGCCACCGAGGCGATGCTGAACGGGTGGAGCGAGTCCGACGCGCTCAAGCGCTGGATGGCCCGGTGGTCCGACCTCCAGGGGTGGGCCCTCGCGACGCGGTTCATGCGCGAGAGCCTGCACTTCGGCGAGGGCGGCGAGACCGGCCCGGACGACGACTTCCTCAAGGGCGTGTTCGACCGCACCGGCGCCACCGTCATCGGCAAGCGGATGTTCGACGCGGGCGAGCACAGCTGGCCCGAGGACGCGCCCTTCCACTCCTCGGTCTTCGTGGTCACCCATGAGGTCCGCGAGCCGTGGAAGCGTCTGGGCGGCACCACCTTCCACTTCGTGAACGACGGCATCGAGAGCGCGCTCGCCCAGGCCCGCGAGGCCGCGGGCGACCGCGACGTGCGCATCGGCGGCGGCGCCGAGACCATCGTCCAGTTCCTCAACGCCGGGCTCGTCGACGAGTTCCTGATCGCCCTGCGACCGGTCCTGTTCGGCGACGGCGTCAGCCTCTTCGGCGGCGTCGACACCTCGGCGGTCGCGCTGGACCTCGTCTCGTCCGAGGCCACGCCCTCGGTCACCCAGCTGTCCTACCGGGTGCGGCGCCGCTAGTCGAGGTCGATCGCCTCGGCCGCCTTCGACAGCCGCGAGTTGAAGCGGCTGAGGAACCGCAGCAGCGGGCCCGATTTGAGCATCAGGTTCCTGGCCCTGATCGCGAAGGCGCTCGCCGGGACCAGGAAGTCGAGGCCCGGGGCGGCGATGGCCTGGTTCGCGGCGACGTAGGGCCGCATGCGCCGCTCGTACGCCGCGAGGGCGGGCCCGGGGTCGTCATGGGCCGCGAGCTCCTCGGCGAGGACGTAGGCGCCGACGAGGGCGAGGCTGGTGCCCTGGCCGGACATCGGCGAGGGGCAGTAGCCCGCGTCGCCCAGGAGCGTCACGCGCCCTTTCGACCACGCGCCCATGTGGATCTGGGTCACCGAGTCGAAGTAGAAGTCGGGCGCGTCATCGAGGTCGGCGAGGATGCGGTCGGTCTCCCAGCCCATCCCGGCGAACACCTCGCGCAGTCGCCGCCGCTGCGCCGCAGGCGATTCGCGGTCGATCTCGGACTCGGCCGGGGTGCGGTAGAGCAGGAGCACCTTCGCCCCTTCCGCCCTCGGGGTGTGGTAGAGCGTCGAGACGCGGCCGGGCGTGTTGAACAGCCGGGCTTCTCCCTTGAATCCCAAGTGGTTCGGGACCGTCGCGATGCACACGTACGAGTTCAGGAAGCGCCGGTACGGGCGCTCGGGGCCGAAGGCCAGCGAGCGGGTCTTCGAGTGCAGGCCGTCGGCCCCCACCACCAGGTCGAAGGACTCCGACCCGCCCGAATCGAACTCCACGGCCACCCGATCGCCCTGCTGCTCCAGGGACTTGATCGAGTCCCCGTAGCGGTACTCGGCATCGGGGGCCGCCTCGTGGAGGAGTTCGACGAGGTCGCCGCGGAGGATCTCCAGTGAGCGCTCCTCCGGCGCGATCAGGCCGGGCCCGAAGCCCGCGACGGCGCGGCCCTCGGCGTCAACCATCGCGACCCCGGTGATCTCGGTCTTCGCGGCGCGGACGCCGTCGAGGACGCCCATGCGCTCGGCGACGTCGATCGCCTTGCCGCGCAAGTCGATCGTATAGCCGCCGGTCCGGCGCGAAGAGGCCTTCTCGACGACGACGGCGCGGATGCCCCTGCGCTCGAGCCAGTGCGCGAGCGCGGGCCCCGCGATGCTGGCGCCGGAGATGAGGACGTTCTGGACTGATGTCATGACGGGGTCGCTCGCTTTCTGGTGAAGCCGTGTTCCAGGAGGGTGAGGGCCCGGTCCACGAGCTCGAACGGGGGAGTGGAGAATCCGGCGGCGCACCAGTCCCGCATCGCGGCGAGGACGCCGCCCACGAAGGCGTGCACGAAGACCTGCACTTCGAACGCGTCCTCGCCGCCCACGGCGGCCGCGATGGCGCGGGACTTCTCGTAGCCGTGGAGGATCATCGCGGCCTCGATCGCCGGGTACCGGTAGATGAGCGTCACGCGGCGGCGGATCAGGAGGAGGTCGTCCTCGCCGAGGGCGGCGAAGCCCGCGCGCAGCGCCTCGCGGAGCGCCGCGATCGGGTCGTCCCCGCCGAACTCGGCGTTCAGTGCGCCCGGGTCGAGCTCGTCCTCGTCGTCCCAGATGACGAGCATCTCCTTGGAGCCGAAGTACCGGTAGACCGTGCGCGGCGAGACCTCGGCCGCGGCGGCGACCGCCTCGATGGCGACCTCGTCGAAGCCCTGCTCCTCGAACAGGTCGAGGGCCGCGCTCTGGATGCGGTGCATCGCGGCGAGCTTCTTGCGGTGCTGAAGGCCGTGGTCCATGGAACCAGTATAGGCAGTCACTGCCAAATGGCAGTGACTGCCTCTCAATTATCCTGAAAGATAATCCAATCAACCAGACGGATAATTGTGTGGTACGGTTTCGGCGTGGAACCGAAGACGAACCGGCAGCGGGCGCCCGAACCCGCCGAGCGCGTCCGCGATGCGGAGCGCACCAAGGCGAAGCTGCTCGACGCGGCCCTGACCGAGTTCGCCGCCAACGGCTACCGCGGCGCCCGCGTCAGCGCCATCGCCGAGTGCGCCGGCGTCAACAAGCAGCTCATCAGCTACTACTTCGGTGGCAAGGAGGGCCTGTACCGCGCGATCCAGCGCGAGTGGCTCGACCGCGAGCAGGAGCGGGCCGACCTGCCGCCCGATGAGCTCGTGCGCTGGTACCTGCACCAGAACCTCTCCGACCTGCGGGTCGTCAGGCTGGTGCTGTGGGAGGCCCTCGCCGACGACGCGCCCTCGGAGGAGACGCAGGAGGACATCGAGGCCGACCAGGAGCGGATGCGCGAGCGCCGCGACTTCGCCGAGGACCTCGACACGGCCGCGATGCAGCTCGCCCTCATGGGCATGGTCTTCGCGCCCGCGGTCTTCCGCGACACGGCCCGCCGGCTCTTCGGCGTCGACATCGACGACCCCGAGTTCGAAACCCGCTACGGCGACACCCTGTCGCGCATCCTCGCGCGGCTGGCCGCAGCACCCCCAACGGAAGGAAACCACCCATGACCGTCCTGGTCACCGGCGCGCGAGGCACCCTCGCGCGCAACGTCATCGCGCAGCTGATCCTCGCGGGCACCCCCGTCCGCGCCGCCAGCCGCGTCCCCGGCGCCGTCGAGCTGCCGGGCGGGGTCATGCCCGCCCGCGTCGACTTCACCGCGCCCGAGACCCTCGCCCCCGCTTTGGAAGGCGTCGAGAAGGTCTTCCTGTACGCCGCGCACGAGGGCATGGAGCACTTCGTCGAGGCGGCGGAGGCGAGCGGCGTCAAGCACGTCGTCCTGCTGTCCTCGGCGTCGGTCCTGTATCCGCAGACGAAGGAGAACGAGATCTCCCGCCGGCACCGCGCCGCCGAGCTTCCGCTGGAGGCCTCGGGCCTGGCATGGACGTTCGTGCGCCCGGCCATGTTCGCCACCAACTCGCTGTGGTGGGGCGACTCGATCAGGTCCGAAGGCCTGGTGCGCCTGCCGTACCCGGATGCGCCGGTCAATCCGATCCACGAGCGCGACATCGCCGACGTGGCCGTGACCGCGCTGCTCGGGAGCGGCCACGAAGGCCAGAAGTACACCGTGGACGGACCGGGGCACATCACCCAGCGCGAGCAGGTCGCCTTGATCGGCAAGGCGATCGGCCGCGACATCGCGGTCGAGGAGCTGCCGCGCGAGGCCGCCGCGCAGTTCTGGCCGGAGCCGCTGCTCGACATTCTCGCGAACGCTGAAGCCGAGCAGTGGGGCCCCACCGCTGAAGCCGTGACCGGCCGCCCGGCCCGCACGTTCGAGCAGTGGGCCGTCGACCACGCCGCCGACTTCCGCTGAAGTTCAGTCGGAGCGCGCCCGGTTCAGCCTGGCCGCCTGCCTGAGCAGGTGGCCCATCTCGGCCGTGCTGGGCGCGCTCCGCGCCGCGACCGCGTAGAGGCGCGCGGCCTCGGCCGTGTTCCCCGCCCGCTCATGGAGGTACGCGGCGACGGCGTCGCGCCGCGGCAGCTTCGCGTCGAGCCCCTCGACCAGGCGCAGCCCGGCGAGCGGTCCGTCCACGTGCCCGACCGCGACCGCCCGGTTCAGGGCCACAACGGGATTGCCCGGACCGAGCTTCAGCAGCTCGTCGTACCACTCCAGGATCTGCGACCAGTCGGTCTCCTCCGCCGTGGCGGCGTCGTCGTGGAGTGCGGCGATGGCGGCCTGGATCTGGTACTCGCCCAAGCGGTCCCGCACCAGGGCCCCTTGCAGCAGGTCCACGCCTTCGCCGATCATCGCGGTGTCCCAAAGGGACCGGTCCTGGAGCGCCAAAGGCACGAGGTCCCCTGCGGCGTCGGTGCGGGCGGCGCGTCGCGCGTGGTGCAGGAGCATCAGCGCGAGCAGGCCCGCCGCCTCCGCGTCCCCGGGGACCGACGCGGCGAGCTGGCGCGCCAGGCGGATCGCCTCCGCGGCCAGGTCGGCGTCGTCGGCTTTCCGCTCACCCGCGAAGCCGCGCTCGAAAAAGCCCTGGTCGAACATCAGGTAGAGCACCCGCAGCACGGCCCGCACGTCGCCGGGCCGCTCGAAGCGCTCGCCCGCGAGCGTCCGCTTGGCGCGCGAGATCCGTTGCGCCATCGTCGATTCGGGGACCAGGAACGCCCGCGCGATCTGGGCCGTGGTCAGGCCGCCGACCGCGCGCAGCGTCAGCGCGATCGCCGACGCCGGCGACAGCGCCGGATGGCAGCAGCGGCTCAGCAGGAGCAGCGTGTCGTCGGCCTGCCCGGCCGGTCCCGGCGCGGGCTCGCGCGTCACGTGCACCTCGCGCAGCGCCCGGGCCGAGGCCGAGCGCCGCGCGTCCAGGAACCGGCGCCACGCCACCGTGACGAGCCAGCCCTTCGGGTCGTCCGGGGCGTCGCCGTCCCAGCGGCGCACCGCCTCGACGAGGGCGTCCTGGACGGCGTCCTCGGCCGCCGCGAAATCGGCTCCGCGGCCGACGAGGACCCCGAGGACCTGCGGGGTCAGATCCCGCAGCAGGTGTTCGTCGAACATCGAACTATTCGACGACCGGCGCGTGGGTGAGGAACGGCCGGACCTCGATCCACTCGTGGAGCGGCAGGCCGTCCTTGCCGGGCGCCGAGGACAGGTACGCGGCGGCCTCGTAGGCGCGCTCCTTCGAGTCGACGTCGATGATCATCCACCCGGCGATGACGTCCTTGGTCTCGGCGAACGGCCCGTCGGTCACCGGGGCCGCGCCCTCGCCGCCGTAGCGGACGAACTCGCCTTCGAACGCCAGCGCCTGGGCGTCCACGAACTCGCCCCGTTCGCGCAGGTCGTCGGCGACCTTCCCCATGAACGCGATGTGCTCGGAGATCTCCTCCGGAGTCCACTCGTCCATCGCCGCGACCGCGTTCGCGTGCTGCTTGGGGCCGCCGCGGTAGTGCTTGAGCAACAGGTACTTCGCCATGACTGCAATCCTCCGTCTCGGGCGGCATCCCTTGCCGCCGACATCCCGGGGACGGAGCCCGCGCCGGGTTCTCGACATCCCTCGGGAAGTTCTCCGGATTTATTTTGCGCGCGGGGTTACGTCGGAGGTACGAGGCGGGTTTACGCCGCTGCGCGGATGCGGGGGAGCGGGGCGCGCGAACAGCATTGAGGTATCGATCACCTCGCAGAGGAGCCCCTGAAATGAACGTCAAGCAGCAATGGATCCGCCCCGAGTCCGCCGCCCTCGCCGGGATGCTCGCGAGCGCCGCCGGCATCGCCGTCCTGTGGGCCTCGGGCATCGAGTTCCCCGTCTACCCGCCTCCCGGCATCATCCTGCTCGGGACCGGCGCCGTCCTGTTCACCGTGCTGCGGGCCCGCGTCCGCTGGGCGGCCGTCCTGCCGATCGCGCTCGGCCTGTTCATCCAGGCCGGGTTCATGGTCGAGGGGTTCGTGAGCGGCACCGGGTTCGCCAACCTCGCCGGGGACGCCGGGATCGGCCCGATGGTCGGCCAGGCCGTCCAGCAGGTGGGCGCGATCACCGCGATCGTGGGAGGGGCGCTGACGGCGAAGGCCCGCCTGCCGCGCCAGGCGCGGAGGCGGGCCTCCTGAAGTGCGGGGTCGGGACGGCGGCGCTCAGGCGCCGCCGGCCCGGTTCGCTTTAGAGCACGCGGATGTTCGCGGCCTGCGGGCCCTTCTGGCCCTGCTCGACGTCGAACTCGACGTGCTGGTTTTCTTCGAGGTCACGGCGACCAGTTCCCTGGATCGCGGAGAAGTGCGCGAACACGTCCGCGGACCCGTCGTCGGGAGCGATGAAGCCAAAGCCCTTGTCGCCGTTGAACCATTTCACAGTGCCAGTGGCCATGTGTTCCTCCTGTTGTTCGTCGGTCCGCCGCAGCGTTCCGACTTCTTCATCGGGCCGCCGGAGCGGCCCAAATCCCGCGTCGATGAATCCGGCGCGGAAGCCTGGTGTGGGGTGTCGGGGCATGCGGCGACCGGCCGCGGTTGCGATACCGCGTGCCACAGAGTGATCCGTGTCGACTGGACGTCGGACCGCTTGATCGAGAAGATGGTTCGCCTGATTCGTTGAAGGTAAAGAAACGCCGCTCTGCCAACTTGCCGGCGGCGTTGAGAAGCTTGCCCGACCCTACACCAACTCAGCGACGCGTGACCCTGTGCAGGACCTCGCGGCCGCGCTCCGGGAGCTCGGCGGCGGCCGAGATGAGCGAATCGCGGGCCTCCTCCAGTTGCTCAAGTGCCTTGCGGTACCCGTGTGCCTTCGTGCGGCGGTCGTACGCGATCTTGAGTGCGACGACCGCGACGGCGGCGATGCCGGCGGCGGCGACGGCCACGACGATCGGGCGGACCCCGCGCCTCGGCTCGGGCCCCCACTCGTCCTCGTCGAGCAGGTCTTTCCCATGCAGCTCACCGATATCGGCACCTTCGCCCCCCGCGATGTCCGACATGCGGATCGCGTCGGCCTCGGCTCCCGGCTCGGTGAACTCGTCGATCAGATCCTTCTGTCTTGCCATGTTCGCCTCCTCCTAGACCTACCAGTATTCCCCCTCCGGCGACCTGGGAAACCTCGGTTCCGACACTCGGATGATGACGACATCGGGATGATCACGTATCCTGAACCGAACGAGATCGAGGGAGCGAACATGGCGAGGCTCACACGAGTCCAGCAGCAGGCGCGGACCCGCGCGGCGGTTCTGGCCGCGGCGCGGGAGGAGTTCATCGAGCACGGGTACGCCGCCGCGAAGGTCGACCGGATCGCCGAGCGCGCCGAGCTCACCCGCGGCGCGGTCTACTCCAACTTCCCGGGCAAGCGCGCCCTCTACCTGGCCGTCCTCGTCGACATGGTCGGGCACGCCCCCAACGTCGAGGCCACGGCCGCGCCCGCGACCGCCGAGGACGCCCTCGCGCGGTTCGCCCGCGCCTGGCTGGAGCGCCTTCCGCTCGCCGGTGACACCGCCTCGGGCGGCCGCCTCCAGCTCCGCTCCCTCGTCGGCGTCATCGACGACGACCGCGACCGCGCCGCCCTCGCCCAGCTCGCGCGCCTGGAGGCGCTCCTGCTCGCGGTCGGCCTCGAATCCTGCGGACCTGGGCGCCGCGTCCGCACCGCCGAGCTCGCCTTGACCCTCCTGTCCGGCGCCGGCGTCCTCGCCGAGCTCGCCCCCGGCTTCGGCGACCCCTTCGACCGCGCCCGCGCCTGCGGCCACCTCGCGACCCTCGACCTCGACGACGCCTGGGCGCCCCCGCACCTGCCGTTCGTCGCCCCCGCCCAGATCGTCCAGGAACCCCTCGAACCGATCGACGGCCTCACCGACCTCGTTTCCGGGGGACCCGTCGACCCGGCCGCCGACGGCCTCGTCACCGTCCTCGGCATCGAACGCCTCGCCGCCGCCGAGGACGCCGTCCGCTCCGCCGCCCGCGGCGAGCGGGTCACCGTCGTCATCGCCGTGCCCTTCGAGACCGGGGACCTCGTGCGGCTCAAGGTGAGCGACCTCACCTCCTGCCTGCGGGCCGTGTTCCCCGCCGGCACCTGGGCCCGCCTCAAGATCGTCCTTGGCGACCAGCGGCTCGCCACGGTCCTCGGTGTCGCCGACCCCGCCGACGACACCGAATCGGCCCTGCGCGTCCGCAGCGGCACCGTCACCGCCCGCGGGCGCGGCCTCGGCGCCGCCTACGCCGTCGCCCGCTCCGGACGGAAGGCCGCCGCGTGAGCGTCCTCCACGCCATCCGCTGCGGCGGGTACTCCGGCGTCGACCGCATCGCCGCCGCGACGGGACTCGACCCGGCCGCCGTCGAATCCGAACTCATCGACCTCGGGGTCGCCGGCCTCGTCACCCGCATCGAAGGCGGCGTGTGGGGCCTCACCGACGCCGGACGCGCCGCCGACGCCGAGAACACCGCCGCCGAACTCGACGCGGCCGGCGCCCGGCCCGCCGTCGCGGCCGCCTACGAGCGGTTCCTCGTCCTCAACCCCGAACTCCTCGACCTGTGCACCGCCTGGCAGCTGCGGCCCGTCGACGGCGTCGTCCGGGTCAACGACCATGACGACCTCGCCTACGACACCCGCGTCCTCGACCGCTTCGCCGACCTCGACGCCCGCGCCGCCGGCGTCTGCGCCGCACTGGCCGCGGCCCTGCCCCGGTTCGGCCGCTACCCGATCCGCTTGAGCGGGGCGCTGAAGCGCGTCGCCGCCGGGGACCTCGAATACCTCGCCGACGACACCGGCTCGTACCACGCGATCTGGGCCGAACTCCACGAAGACCAGCTCGCGACCCTGGGGATTCCGCGGTGAGCTGGATCAGGACGATCGACGCGGCGACTGTTGAGGGCCCGGAGGTCTTGGGCGCCAAGGCCCACGGGCTCGCGCTCATGCACCGGCTCGGCCTGCCGGTGCCGCCCGCGGTCGTGGTGGTCGTGGAGGCGTGCCGCGAGTACCTGCGCGGCGGGAAGTTTCCCGACGGGCTCCGCGACGAACTCGCCGATGCCGTTGCGGGCCTGGGCGCCCGGCGCGTGTCGGTCCGCTCGGGCGCGGCCGTGTCGATGCCCGGGATGATGGACACGATCCTCGCCCTGGAACCGACTGAGGAGGCGGTGGAGGCCGCCGTCGCGGCCGTCTTCGACTCCTGGAACGCCCCGCGCGCCCGCACCTACCGCGACCTGAACGCCCTCCCGCACGACCTCGGCACCGCGGTCATCGTGCAGGCCATGGTCTTCGGCGACCGCGACGACCGCAGCGGCACCGGCATCGCCTTCAGCCGCGACCCCAACACCGGGGCGCCGGAGCCGTACGGCGACGTCCTGTTCGGACACCAGGGCGAGGACGTCGTCTCCGGCCGGACCAGGACGCTGCCGCTGCAGGCGCTCGCTGAGCGCAAGCCGGGGGTCTGGGACGGCCTGGTGGCTGCGCTGCACCGGATCGAGGACCACTACCGGGACGCCTGCTACACCGAGTTCACCTTCGAGTCCGGCGAGCTGTGGCTGCTCCAGACCCGGCCGGGCCGGTTCACCGGTGCCGCGGCGGTGCGGCTCGCGGTCGACCTCGCAGAGGAGGGCGCGATCACGAGACACGAAGCGCTGCTTCGGGTCTCGCCAGGCCATGTGAAGCTCGCGCGCACGCCCCGGATCGCAGGGGATCACGAGGTGATCGGTCGCGGCATCGGCGCCTGCCCCGGCGTTGCCTCCGGCCGGATCGCGACCACAGTGGAGGAGGCGATCCGGATGGCACCTGACGGGCCGGTGATCCTCATGCGGCCCGAGACCTCGCCCCACGACATGAGCGGCCTCGCGGTGGCCGCGGGAATCGTCACTGAGCGCGGCGGGCCCGCCAGTCACGCGGCCGTCGTCGCACGGGCCATGGGCAAGCCTGCGGTCGTGGGCGTCACCGGTCTCGATGCGGCCCAAGGTGAACTCGTCACCATCGACGGCACCAGCGGCGTCGTCGTGCGCGGCCTCGCCCCGGCCGTTGCGGACGCCGCCGCAGACCACCTGGAGCGCCTGCTCGCCTGGGCCGACGACGCCTCAGGTGACCGCACCCCGCGCGGCGAGGCCGAACGCCTCGCTGCGGCCCGCGAGGCACTCCGCCGCTAGGCCGCACTCGTAGCCCGCTCGCAGGGGAATCGTTGTCTCAGATGGGGACTGTGCGGGACCGCGGCACGCCGCGGTCCCGCACATCAGGTGCCTCAGGGCTTGGGTCCGCCTCCGAACCCGGTCCAGCGCAGCTCGTCCGGGAGATGCCCCATGTCGTTGAACAGGAGCACCCGCGGCGCTCCGCCCGAGGGGAAGTCGATCGCGGTGAGTGCGGTGTTCCCGCTGTTGAGCCCCAGCCACCGCTCGGGCGGCGCGTCCAGCGCATGGCGCAGCATCCACGCCACCTGATAGGCGTGCGTGACCAAGACCTCGTGGACCTCTTCCGTTGCGGGCCTTGCGAATCGATGTGTCAGTGCTTCGGCGAGGCGCGCCCCGGACGCGGCCTCCTCCGCGTCGAAGCCGTCGAAGAACCCGGCCCACTCCGGGAGCATCGGGTCGGGGACGTGCGGCACGTGGTCGATCAGCTCCGCCGACTCCTGCGGCCGGACCCCGAGCCGCTCGCCGATGATCGCCGCCGACGCCGCCGCGCGCGACAGCGACGAGTGGTGGACGGCGTCGATCGGCAAGGCCGCCAACCGGTCCGCTAGCAGGGCCGTCTGCCGCCGCCCGGTGTCGGTCAGCTCCCCGAAGGGGTCCGCCTCGCCGTGCCTCACCAAGTACAGGTGCCTGGTCGCCATGGTGCCGCTCCTCTCGATCGAGATGCTCAATCCATTCAGATGATGTCATCATCTTAAATTGCGGCCTTCGCCCCGTTCCGCGCACCCCGTCCGTCCTGTGTGGGCCTGCGGCGCAACCGATCGCGGGCGGCGGTGTCGCTGTAGTCTTGACGCGTCTTGACGTTCTCTTGACGCATATCAACACGACAGTGCCACAACTGAACGTCATATTGATCGAAGTTGATTGATTATGTGTGAATCGAGTCACTGGGAGTGTCCGTGTGGGAGGTCGCAGGCGTCTATGGGGACAGACCCCTGAACCGTCATGCGGATTACCATTCCCGTTAACCCACAACGCAATAGCATTGGCCAACCATCTCGCGGAGGAGCGGTCACCGCTCCCGAAGGGCCGCGTGAGCACGAGGAGAGCAAGTGAGCGAGACCCCCGATCACCCTGAGCCGGCCGAGGAGTTCGATCTCGCGGCCTTCATGGCGGACTTCGAGAAGCGCATGTCCTCGCTTCGCGCTGAGGCCCAGCCGGTACGGCACCTCGTCGACGCCACCAGCGTCCGGATCGTCTCGGACGGCGGGGAAGTGGCGGTCACGGCGAACATCGCGGGCGCGCTCGTCGACGTCGAGTTCCTCCCGCCGTCGAAGTCGATGGCGCCGATCGAGCAGGCCGCCTTGGTCATCGAGACGTACGAGCAGGCGGCCGAGGCCGCCCGCGACCGCACCCACGACATCGTCGCGGGCTTCGTGGACCAGTCCGCCCGCACGCGCGAGCTCGCGCGCCGACTGGTCGAAGAGGCCCGCGAGAAGCGCACCGACCCCGAGCAATAGCTCTGAAATGCCGAGGCCGCCAGACGCGTTCGCGCCCGGCGGTCTAAGCGGCGCGAGGAGGGACCGGGCGGAGCCGCCGCCCTGGGTCCACCTCCGCAGGCCTCAGGACTCGGGACGGAAGTCGTAGTAGCTCATGTTGCGCGGCTCGACGAGGGCCTCCATGAACAGCTCGGGGTGCTCCGCCGTCACCAGCTTGCCGATCCGCTGCAGCAGAATGCCCTCCGTGAAGTACCCGCGGGCCATCCGCTCGTACTTCTCGTCGAGGACCTCGATCCCGACGCCCGCATCGGTCCAGGCGTACTCCGCGACCTTGCGCATGCCGCCGGGCTGGAGCGCGTAGAACCCGATCTTCCTGGGAATGCCACTCATCACGGATTCGTCTCCCTAATCACGTATTTCGCCCACACCTCGGTGATGCGCCCGGGCCAGGCGGCACCGGTGATCCCGCCGCTCTCCCGGACCTCGTCGAGCCGGTCGATCACGCCGTCGACCGCCGCGTCCTCCAACCCTAGACGGGACAGGTCGTCGCCGAGCTGGTCGGAGTCGACCCTCTCAAGGTCGAGGACGAGGCCCCGGTCGAGGTAGTGGCCGTAGTCGTTGGCGACGAAGTCGGAGCGGATGCCGCGGATCTGACCCCGGTCGAAGGAGTTCTCGTCCAAGGGGAAGGCGAGGCCGTGGTCGATGGGGACGATGCCGCCGTTCTCGTCGGTGAGGTAGTTGCCGGTGTGCCGGTCGCTGTTGCCGATCACGTAGTCGAACACGGCCATGCGCTGCTGCTCCGAGGTCGTGTAGTCCGCGGGGTCGTTGCTCGGGGAGTTCGGCATCGCCATGCGCTGCAACGAGCCCGGGCCGTCCGGCCCGTTCCACATGGTGGTGGAGGGGGTGAGGCCCAGCCCGAGGTGCCGGTCCACGACCGAGGCGGCGACTTCGCGCGCGGCCATCCCCGATGGCGGAATCGTGTCCCACTTGCTCGTTTCCCCGGACGCGGGCTTGTAGAGCCCCTGCGACCCGTCCTCGAAGGTGACGATGTACGCCTCGTTGACGTGCGCGTGCGCGTTCATCGGAGAGATGTCGGTGACCTGGAGGTCCATCGGGTCCGGCCAGGGCTCGGTGTGGTGCGGCACCGACGAATAGTCCGGCGCCGGTTCGGCGCTCTCGGTCGATGTCGTCGACGAATCCGGCGAGGACCGCGGGGCGGAGCCCGCGTTGGAGACGCGGGCGGCCGACAGCCGCTCCCTGGTCGCCCGGGCGTCGTCGGCGTGGCTCCGGCCGGCCAGGGGGCTGCGGGAGCGGGTGCGGCCGGTGGCGCCGGACCCGGAGGCGTCCGGGCCGGAGGGTCCGCTGCGGCGGTGGAGGCCGAAGAGCCCGAAGAGGATCGGGACGAGTGCGACGCGCAGGAGGAGTCGGTTCACGGCGGGGCCCCTCATCCGAACAGGAGTTTGCGGAGGGCGGTCATGGAGTCGATGAGGCCGGTGAGCCAGCCGAAGATCTTGCCTACCCACTCCGTGATCCTCATGATCGCCTTGGGGAGGACCCATGCGAGGCCGATGCCGATGGTGAAGGCGACCTCGGCGGCCCAGGCGATGAGGGAGCCGACGCACTGGGCCACGAACTCGCGCACGAACTCCCGGACCATGGTCACCACCTGCCCGGCTCCTCGGGTGGCGTTGCCGAGCGCCATCGCGGTGCCGCCGATGCACGCGAGGGTCTCGGCGTTCGCGTCCGAGACGCCCCGGTAGGCGTCGGCCGCACTGCCGCTCCAGGCCTGGACCTCGCCGACGATCGACACCATTTGCTCGGACATCGCGAAGCATTCGTTCGCGACGTTGTCCCATGTCATCGCATGGGCCTCAACGAGAGTGGGATTGCCGGCGAGCATGTCGAGGGCGTCCTGGAGCGGCTGGGCGTGCTCGATGAGCCAGCCCACGCCGGCCGCGGCGAGGGTCCCGAGCGGGTCGACGACGGCGCCCACGGTCTCCAGGGCTGCGCCCAGGCCGGCGATGGAGCCGTCGATCCAGGAGCCGGAGCCGATCGCGGTCGCCAGGCCCGTGTAGGACTCGGCGATCCCGGCGCCGGTCATGGCGCCCTCGGTTGGCGGGACGGCACTTTCGGTGGAAACGAGGTCGGTCACGGGGGTCCCTCCGCTCAGAGCAGGTCTTGGATGGCGCGGTACGAGTCGGCGACCGCCTCGTCCACGGCGTCGTAATCGTCCGCGGTGCCGCGCACCGCCTCGGCCAGGAGCTCGAAGTTCTCCTGCGCGATGGCGGTGAGCTCCTTCTGCTCGTTCTGGCGGTCCTCCAGCGTGGGCGGGAGGAACTGGCAGAGGACCCCGTACGCCTGGTCGTCCTGCGCGATCGAGTCGATGGCGCTGAGGACGGCGGCGAAGCGGTCCCGAATCGCGTCGATGCTGGCCGCATGGGTGCGCAGCTCGTCGGTGAGGACGCCGAACTGGTCGCTCACGACTCCTCCGCCTCGGGCTCGGGGAAGCGCATTTTGAGGGAGTCGACCAGGGCCCGGGCGGTGGGGGAGCCGGGTTCGAGGCGCTCCTCGACGGCGGCGCGGGCGTTGTCGATCAGGACCCTGCCCGCGCTCGCGTACGCCTGCATGAACTGGCGCTCGGCGTGGTGCGGCTGCATGCGCTGGAACTCGGGTTTGAACTGGACGCCGGTGACGGCTCCGGAGGAGTCGAGCTTGACGGCGCAGACCCCGTTGGCGTCCCACCCGACCGCGGTGACCGCCTGGACGGCCTCGGAGGCGGCGACGGCGTCGGCGGCCATCTTGTCGGCGCGCTCCTTCCAGTCCGCTATGGCGGACCGGGCGTCCTCAGGGGATTGGATATCGATCATGCTTGTGCCCCTTCCGATTCACTGGAAGTTCAGTGCGTATCCACAAGCTATCAAACGTGATCGGGTACGACTAGATGCGAATATCGTTGTACTGCAAGCGAAACCGCCGGTCGCGTTCGCGACCGGCGGCTTCGGGTGTGTCCAATCAGTCAGTCCTGCAGCAGCGGCAGCAGCTGGTCGCCCTGGCGCTCGATCTCCCGCAGGTACGGGGTGTCGGAGAGGACGAAGTGGGTGATGCCGAGCTCCTGGTACCTGCGCAGGGACTTCGCCACGTCCGCGGGGGAGCCGACGAGCCACGTGGTGCCCGCGCCGCCGCCGCCGAACTTCCCGGGCGTCGTGTACAGGTTGTCGTCGAGGACCTCGCCGCGCTCGGCGAGGTCGAGGAGGCGCTGCTGGCCGACCGCGGTGCGGCGGTGGGCGTCGCGCAGGTACTCCTGGTTGCCGGCGGCCATGGTCGCGACCTTCGCCTCCGCGTCGGCCCAGGCCTCCTCGGTCGTGTCGCGCACGAACGTGGTGATCCGCAGCCCGAATTCGAGCGGCGCGTGCTCGCGGCCGACCTCCTCGCTGAGCTTCTTGAGCCGCTCGATGCGCTCCCGCACGCCGCCCAGGGGCTCGCCCCAGAACAGCTGCACGTCGGCCTCGGCGGCCGCGACCCGTTCGGCCGCTTCGGAAGCGCCGCCGAAGTAGAGCTTCGGATGCCTGCGCTCGCCGTTCACGACGGGCTTGAGCTCCAGGGACGAGTCCTTCACCTGGAAGTGCTCGCCCTCGAACGTCACGGACTCCTCGGTCCAGAGCCGACGCACGACCTGGATGAACTCCTTGGTGCGGGCGTAGCGGTGCGCCTGGTCGCCCTCGCTGTCGCCGTACGCGGCGAGGTTGTCCTGGCCCGAGACGATGTTGACCAGGACCCGGCCGCCGGTGAGGTGGTCGAGGGTGGCCGAGGCGGACGCGAAGTTCGCGGGGCGCCAGTAGCCGGGCCGGATCGCGATGAGGGGCTTGAACGTCGTGGTCCGGGCCGCGAGCGCGGTGGCGACGGTGAACGTGTCCGGGCGTCCCCAGCTGGTGCCGAGGAGCGCGCCGCCCCAGCCGTGGTCTTCGAGGGCCTTCGCGTGGCCCGTCAGCGTGTCCAGGCTGTTGTGGCCCTCGACCGTGTCGTCGCCGCGGTGGCCGGGGCGGGCCTGATTGGGGATGTACCAGAGGAATTCGGCGCTCATGTGTCTCCTTGCGGGGCATGGGGAGCCGGGCCTCGCGCCGAGGCGTCGCGCTGAGTATGGCCTAGCTCACTCTTGATTCTCTATTAATCCTATCGTTAAAGTATAGATTATGCGAACGCTGCTCCTCTACTCCCGGCGCGAGATCGATCTCGTGCACTTCGCCGGTGCGCTGTGTCGGCGCTGATCCCCGATCAGACCCATGCCCATCGCACAGAAGAGACGCAGCAATGTCCGAACTCAGCAAGTCCATCGAAAGCGCCGAGAAGGCGAAACCCAAGTGGCCCTGGGCCGCCGGAGCCGCGGCCCTGGTCCTCATCGCCGGCGTCGCCTGGTTCGGCGCCACCCGCGCCGCAGGTGAGGACGACGCGGGAGCCCAGAGCAGCGAGCCGGTCAGCGGCGGCACGCTCGAATTCGCCCTCATCGACTACCAGCGCAGCCCCGACCCCCAGTGGGGCACGAACTACGCCGAATCGACCATCGGCAACAACATCACCGACAAGCTCACCTGGCAGGACCCCGACACCGGCGAGATCACGCCGTGGCTCGCCGAGTCCTGGGAGTACAACGACGACCTCACCGAGTTCACCTTCCACCTCCGCGACGACGTCACCTTCAGCGACGGCACCCCGTTCGACTCCGAGGTCGTGAAGGCCAACTTCGACCAGTACGTGCACGGCGACGAGGCCCTGGGCATCAACCCCAACGGCGCCCAACTGCTCTCGGGCTACATCGAGACGCTCACCCCCGACCCGTACACCGCCGTCGTCCGCTTCGAGCACCCGCTCGCGAGCTTCCTCCAGGCCAGCTCGTTCACCGCGAACGCCCAGCCCGGGTTCCTCTCCCTCTCCACGCTCGCGCTCAGCGCCGAGGAGCGCACCGACCCGACCAAGATCATCGGCACCGGCCCGTTCGTCTACGAGTCCTGGGAAGAGCAGGTCAAGACCGTCCTGGTCAAGCGCGAGGGCTACGACTGGTCCCCGCCGGCGCTCGGCCACGACGGCGAGGCCTACCTCGACCGGATCGTCTTCAACACCATCCCCGAAGCGAGCGTGCGCACCGGCTCGCTCGTCTCCGGCGAGCTCGACGCGACCCTGGACGTCGGCACCACCGACGAGCAGCCGCTGAAGGACCAGGGCTTCGAGATCATCAGCCGCGGCGTCTCGGGCACCTCGATCTTCTTCAACCTGAACTCATCGTTGTTCCCCACCAACGACATCGCCGTCCGCAAGGCGATCCAGCTGGGCTGGAACCGCGAGGCGATCGAGGACACCGTCCTCACCGACTCCTACTCGATCGCCGACTCGGTCCTGGCGCCCTCGGTGCAGGGCCATGCCGACTACAGCGACTCGGTCCTGCGCTACGACCCCGACGAGGCGAACCGGCTCCTCGACGAGGCCGGCTGGACGGTCGGCGACGACGGCATCCGCGTCAAGGACGGCAAGCGCCTCGAAGTGAAGCTCCTGGGGATCAACAACCTCGTCGTGAACAAACCCGCGTACGAGTCGATCCAGCAGGACCTCAAGGCGATCGGCATCGACCTCCAGCTCACCGTCGTCCCGATCCCCGACTACACCGCCGCGTTCGCGACCGCCGCGACCGACTGGAACGTGGTGGCCGCCAACCGGTCCCGCAACGACCCGGCCGTCCTCAACCTCCTGTACGGGCCGACCCTCGGGAACGCCTCGTACGTCACCGCGGACTCCACGGGCGTCGACGCCGCCGAGGTGACCGAGGTGCTCGGGAAGCTGGAGACCACGCTCGACCCGGCCCTGCGCGACGAGTACGCCAAGGCCGCCCAGGACCTCCTGCTGGAGAAGTACGCCCTGGTCAGCCCGGTCTACAACCCGTCGCAGGTGATCGCGCACGCCGACTACGTGCACGGGATCGTCTTCGACGCCCAGTCCCGCAACCACTTCGTGGACGCCTGGAAGGGCAACGGCAAGTGACGGACCGCGGCGGCCGGTCGCCCGGCCGCCGCGACCGTCCTGAAAGGAGAACCCGTGCTCCGGTACGCCGCATTGAAGACCGGCCGCGCCCTGTTCGTGGTCTGGGCCGCCTTCACCCTGACCTTCGTCCTGCTGTTCGTGCTCCCCGCGAACCCCGAGGACCTCCTGTTCGACCCCACCGAGCTGAACACGATCCCCGAGGAGGTCCGGGAGCAGGTCGCCGCCAACTACGGCTTCGACGAACCCGTTGTGGTGCAGTACTTCCAGCGCCTCGGCCACGCCCTGGCCGGCGACTTCGGCAACTCGGTCCAGTCCGGGAAGCCCGTCACCGAGGCCGTCCTCGGCGTCCTCCCCAGCACCCTGATCCTGTCGGCCGGGGCGCTCGCGCTCGCCGCGCTCATCGCCTACGCGATCGCCCTGACCGCGACCTCGACGCGGCGTCCGTGGCTGCGGAACCTCGTCGAATCGCTGCCGTCGGCCGCCGTCTCGGTGCCGGTGTTCCTGTCCGGCATCCTGCTGCTCCAGGTCTTCGCGTTCCGCCTCGGCTGGTTCCCCGCCTTCGGATCCGACGGCCCCGCGAGCCTGGTGCTGCCGCTCGTGACGCTCGCGATCCCCGTCTCGGGGCCGATCGCGCAGCTCCTGGTGCGCCGCTTCACCGCCGAACTCGAATCGGGGTACGTGACCACGAGCCGTGCCAAGGGCGCCACGCGCGATCAGATCGTCAAGGGCGACGTGTTCCGCAACGCGAGCCTCCCGGCGCTCACCATCACCGGCGTCACCTTCGGCAACCTCATCGCCGGATCGGTGATCACCGAGACCGTGTTCGCCCGCGAGGGCATCGGGCGCTTGACGCAGACCGCGATCAACACGCTCGATGTGCCTCTCGTGCAAGGGATCGTGGTGCTCGTGGCCGCGAGCTTCGCGCTCATCAACCTCGCCGTCGACCTCGTCTACCCGCTGTTGGACCCGCGCCTGCGGGCCACGCTCGCGGCCGCGACGGCTTAGGGGGACGAGATGACCGCAATAGCCGCCCCGCCCGCCGCCCGCCTCGGCGAGCTCGCCCGCCAACCGGTGCTCGTCGCCGCCTGGATCGTCGTGGCCCTGGCCGTCGGCTGGGCCCTGTTCCCGCAGCTGTTCACCTCCTACAGCCCCTACACGGGCGACTCGGGCGCGAGCTTCGCGCCGCCGAGCGCCGATCACTGGTTCGGCACCGACAGGCTCGGCCGCGACCTGTACGCGCGCTGCGTCTACGGCGCCCGCACCACGCTCACCGCGACGCTCCTGGCCGTCGTGATCGCCTTCGGCCTCGGCACGGTCATCGGGCTGGTCGCGGGGTACTTCGGGAAGCTCTGGGACAACGTGATCATGCGGGTCGTGGACGTGTTCCTGTCGATCCCGAGCCTGCTGCTCGCGATGGTCGTGGTCTCCGTCCTCGGCTACTCCGCCAACAACATCGCGCTCGCGGTCGGCATCTCCTCGATCGCCTCGTTCGCGCGGGTCATGCGCTCCGAGGTGCTCGCGGTCGTGAACCAGGACTACGTGAAGGCCGCGTACGGCGCCGGCGTCGGCCGCCTCGCGGTGATGGTCCGGCACGTCGTCCCGAACTCGCTCAGCTCCGTGATCGCCTTGGCGGCCTTGGAGGTCGGCACCGCCGTCCTCGCCGTGGCCTCGCTCGGGTTCCTCGGGTACGGCTCGCCGCCGCCCGAGCCAGAGTGGGGGCTCCTGGTCGCCGAGGGCCGCGACTTCGTCGCCGTCCACCCGTGGATCTCGATCCTGCCGGGCGCGGCGCTCGCGCTCGTCGTGATCGCCGCGCACCGCATCAGCACCTCGCTCAGGAAGGACCCGCGACGATGACCGAGGACCCGCTGCTCCGCATCGACGACCTCACGGTCGAATACAAGTCCGCCAGGCACTGGGCGCCCGCCGTCCGCGGCGCCTCGCTGCGGGTCGAACCGGGCGAGTTCGTCTCGCTCGTCGGCGAATCCGGCTCCGGCAAGACCACGCTGGTCCAGGCCGCGCTCGGACTCCTGCCGCCATCGGCGCGCCAGAGCGCCGGGACCGTCCACTACTCCGATGTGGACGTCACCGGCTGGAGCGACCGGCGCATGGCCCTCGTGCGCGGCAACTACGTCGGCTTCATCCCGCAGGACCCGAACACCTCGCTGAACCCGGTCAAGAAGATCGGGCAGCAGGTCATCGAGGCCGTGCGCTTCAACGAGAAGCAGAAGCGGGACGCGGCGGCGTGGAAGGAGGCCGCCCTGGAGAGCCTGCGCACGGCCGGGCTCGCCGACGCCGAACGCGTCTTTGCCCAGTACCCGCACGAGCTGTCGGGCGGCATGAAGCAGCGCGCGCTCATCGCGATCGCGCTGGCGGGCAAGCCGAAGCTCATCCTCGCCGACGAACCCACGAGCGCCCTCGACGTCACGGTCCAGCAGCGCATCCTCGACCACCTCGCCGGGCTCCGCGTAGACCTCGGCATCGGCATCCTCCTGGTCACGCACGACCTCGGCGTCGCACTCGACCGCTCCGACCGCATCGCGGTCATGCAGGGCGGCGAGATCGTTGAGGAGGGCCCCGTCGCCGAGGTCATCGAGCACGCCGCCGACCCGTACACGCGGCGCCTCCTCGACGCCGCCCCCGCCCGCCACACCGGCCGGCTCGAACCCGCCACCGGCACGCGTGCCGAGGACCAGCCGATCGCCCTGCGCGCGAACGACATCGAGAAGACGTATCGGCTGAGGGGCCGCGGCCGCCGCGAACTGCGCGCCCTCGGCGGCGTCGACCTCGAAGTGCGCCAAGGCACCACGCACGCGATCGTCGGCGAGTCCGGCGCCGGCAAGTCCACCCTCGCGCGCATCCTCGTCGGCTTCGACGCCCCCGACGCCGGCACCGTCCACCTCGGCGACCGCGAACTCACCGGCCTGGGCCACCGGCAGCTGCGCGAGCTGCGCAGCGACCTCCAGTTCGTGTTCCAGAACCCGTTCACCTCCCTCGACCCGCGGTTCACCGTCGAGAAGATCGTCGCCGAACCATTGCGCGCCTTCAAGATCCCCGGCGACCGCCGCTCGCGGGTCGTGCAGCTGCTGGAGGCGGTGGCCCTCGACGAGTCCCACCTCGGCCGCCTGCCCGCCGAGCTCTCCGGCGGCCAGCGCCAGCGCGTCGCCATCGCGCGGGCGCTCGCGCTCAATCCGGAGGTCCTGGTCCTGGACGAGGCGGTGAGCGCCCTCGACGTGTCGGTCCAGGCGCAGATCCTCCAGCTCCTGGTGGACCTCCAGGGGGAGTTCGGGCTCGCGTACGTGTTCGTGACCCACGACCTCGGGGTGGTCCGCCTCATCGCCGACGACGTCACGGTGATGAAGGACGGCGCGGTGGTCGAGTCCGGCCCGGCCGTGAAGGTCTTCGAGGCGCCCGCCCAGGACTACACCCGGGAGCTGCTGGCCGCGGTCCCCGGCGCCCGGCTCGCACCCGCGAACGTCCGATTAGGAGACTGCCGTGTCTGATCATCTGCACCTCAACGTGAACATCCTCAACGCGGGCGTCTTCGGCGGCTCGTGGCGGCTCCCGGGCACCGACGCCCTCGCGAGCTACGGGATCGAGCACTACACGTCGATCGCGAAGAAGGCCGAGGCCGCGAAGCTCGACGCGGTCTTCCTCGCCGACGGCCCGCTCCTGGACCCGTCGATCCGCCACCGCGCCGGCAACAACCTGGAGCCGACCACGGTCCTCGCGCGCATCGCTGCCCAGACCGAGCGCATCGGGCTCATCGGCACGCTCTCCTCCTCCTACAACGACCCCGACGAGCTGGCCCGCCGCCTCGGCGACCTCGATTACGTCGCCGGCGGCCGCTTCGGCTGGAACGTGGTCACCACGGCCGGCCCGGTCGCGGCCCGGAACTTCGGGCGCTCTGGGGAGCCCGAGCACGCGTCCCGCTACGCGCGGGCGGCTGAGTTCACCGAGCACGTGGTGGCCTCGTGGGCCGCCCGGGCCGGCCTCGTCTCGCCCCAGGGCCGCCCGGTGGTGGTCCAGGCGGGCGGGTCGAGCGACGGCCGCAAGCTCGCCTCACGGGTCGCTGAGGTCGTGTTCTCCGCTGACCAGGACCTGGACCACGCGCGGGCGTTCCGGGCGGAGTTGCGCGCTGGTGCGGTTCGGTACGGGCGACGCCCGGAGGACCTGGTGGTCCTGCCGGGGTTGTCGACGGTGATCGGCTCGACCGAGGTGGAGGCCAAGGCCCGCAGGGATCTTCTCGACGACCTGATCCCGGAGGTGTACGGGCGCGGCCGGCTGTCGGGCCAGCTCGGGTTCTCTGTCGACGAGCTGGAGGACGACGAGCCGTTCCCTCTAGATCGGCTGCGGGACCCCGACGTGGTTGGCGGTTCGCAGACGTTCTACGGGATGGTGAAGGGCATCGTGGAGCGCGAGCGCCCGACCCTGCGGCAGCTGCTGCGCAAACTCGGCGGCGGCTTCGGGCACCGGATCGTGACCGGGACGCCCGAGCAGATCGCTGACGACATCGAGCTGTGGTTCCGCGCTGGCGCGGCCGACGGGTTCAACGTGATGCCCGATGTCCTGCCATCGGGCTTCGACGACTTCGCCGACCATGTGGTGCCTGAACTTCAGCGCCGCGGCCTGTTCCGCCGCGAGTACGAAGGAGCCACGCTGCGCGCCCACCTGGGCCTGGGCCTCCCCGCAGCGCCGGAACCCGGCTCGGTCCGGGCCCTGTTCGTCCAGACTTCGGAGGTCGCATCATGAGCACGTTCGTCCAACTGGCTTTCGCGGTCGGCGAGCCCGCCGGGCGCGGTGGGCCAGCGGTGCTGAGCCTGGCCGACGCCCGTGTCGCGGCTGCGCTGGCCGAGCAGACCGGCGTCGCCGCGATCCGGCTGCTCGACCGTGCGGTGGCGGGCCAGGCCCTCGAACCGACGGTCGCCGCCGCGTATCTCGCAGGCGCGCATGGCATCGCGTTCGTCCCCGAGCTGTCGACCACCGGAAACGCACCCTACAACGCGGCCCGCAGACTCCTGTCGATCGACCGCGCCACCGGCGGCCGCCTCGGCGTCGCGCTCCTGCCCGGGGTCGGCGACGAGGTCAGCGACGCGGGGCGTCCGGTCGCAGCCGATTCGGTCGAGCGCTGGCGCGAGTACGCGGGTGTGCTGACGCGGCTGTGGGAGTCGTTCCCGCGCGAGGCGCTGGTGGGGGACCAGGAGGCGGCGCTGTTCGCCGACGACGAGCTCATCCACCCGATCGGCCACGAGGGCGACCTCTACCGGGTCGCGGGGCCGATCGACGGCCCTTCTTCGGTGCAGGGCCGTCCGGTGATCGTCGCCGACCTGGCCGCGACCGGCTGGGCGGCGGTCGCGGCCGCCGCCGACGCGGTCGTGGTCGAACGCGCCGACACCCCGGAAGCCGATGCGGCCCTGGCGGATGCACTGCGGACCGCGGGGCTGCCCCGCTCGGAGACCGCGCTCATCGGCCGAGTGCCGATCACCGACCTCACCGACCCCGCGGGACTCGCCGCCGAACTCCACGCCTGGGCCGAAACCGACCGCCTCGACGGACTGGAGCTGGTCCCCACCGGCGACCTCGAAGCGGTCTCGGCAGTCCTACGGGAGCTGGTCCCGCTCCTCATCGATCCGGCTCCGGCCCCAACCCTGCGCGCCGCCTTCGGTCTGCGCGAGGCGGTGGCGTCATGACCGCCCACCGGCCACAGCCTCCGGGCCGAAGTTTCGGCTCCGCCCCCTCCCCGCGCCTGCGTGCGGGCCGCTTCTACCGGAAGGCGATCGCATCGTGACCTCCGAATACACCGTCGCCGGCATCCGCATTGCAATCTCACCGGTCCTCGACCGGCTCCGCGAGGGCGCCGCCGAGCGCGAGCGTGAGCGCCAGTACGCCTTCGAGGAAGTGAAAGCCCTTGCGGCCGAGCGCATCACCCTCACCGGCATCGCCGAGGCGGACGGCGGCGCTGGCGGGACCGTGCGCGACGTCGCCGACCTGGTCATCGCGATCGCCCGCGCCGACTCCAACGTCGCCCAGGCCCTGCGCTCCAGCTTCCTGACCGCCAACCAGGTCGCCTCCCGCACCGACCTGCCGCACCGCGACGTCATCCTCCGGCGCCTCCTCGACGGACATCTCTTCGCGGGCACCGCGAACGAGCGCTCCGGCGGCGCCAGCGGCTCCGTGCACACCGTGCTCCATCGCGACGGCGAGGACTGGATCGTCGACGGCGAGAAGTACTACTCCACGGGCGGCCTCTACGCGGACTGGTTCACCGGGTCCGCGAAGAGCGAGGATGGGACCGTGTACGGCTTCACCGTCCCGGTCGACCGCGCGGGGGTCGAGCGGCTCGACGACTTCGACGCGGTCGGGCAGCGCCTCACCGCCAGCGGCACCACCCGCCTGAACGCCGTCCGCGTCGGCGCCGACGAGGTCGTCGCCCGGGACAACTCGCGGCTCGACATCCCGTGGCTGGGGGCGTTCGCGCAGCTGTACCTGTCGGCGATCGAGGCGGGGATCGCCGCGGCCGCGCTCGACGACGCGTCCTGGTTCGCCCGCGAGAAGGCCAGGCCCATCAAGCACTCCAGCGCCGATAAGTCCACTGAGGACCCGTATGTGCGGGAGACGGTGGGCCAGATCGCGTCGCGCGCCCACGCCGCGCGCTCGGTGGTGCTCCTGGCCGCCGAGGCGATCGAGGCCACCCGCGGGCTCACCGGCGCCGAGGCCCGCGCGGCCGGCGTCGAAGCGTCCGTCACGGTCGCGCAGACCGGCGTGATCGCGATCGAGTCCGCGCTCAAGGCCGCTGAGCTGGTGTTCGACGTCGCCGGAGGCTCGATCACCAACCGGTCGCTCGGCTTCGACCGGCACTGGCGCAACGCCCGCACCGTCGCCAACCACAATCCGCGCCAGTGGAAGGCCGCCGTGGTCGGCGCCTACCGCATCTCCGGCGAGGAACCGCCCACGACCGGTCTCTTCTGACAACCCCTTCGAAAGGAACGACATGACCCTCGAAGCCACCCGCGTCCTCGGCCGCACCGGCGTCCCGCTCACTCCGCTCACCTTGGGCGCCATGAACTTCGGCGGCGCCCAGGAGGAGGGCGAGAGCATCCGCATCATCCACGCCGCCCTCGACGCCGGGATCAACGCGGTCGACACCGCCGACGTGTACACCCAAGGCCGCTCGGAGGAGGTCGTCGGCAAGGCGATCAAGGACCGCCGCGACGACCTGTTCCTGGCCACCAAGTTCCACGGCCAGATCGGCGACAACCCGCTGCACAAGGGCAACTCGCGCCGCTGGATCCGCCAGGCCGTCGAGCACTCCCTGCGCCGCCTCGGCACCGACCACATCGACCTGTACCAGGCCCACCGGCCCGACCCGGCCACCGACCTCCTCGAAACCCTCCAGGCCCTCAACGACCTGATCCGCGAAGGGAAGATCCGCTACTACGGCACCTCGGTCTTCCCCGCGCACCAGCAGGTCGAGGCCCACTGGCTGGCCGAGAAGCACGGCCTGGTCGCCCCGCACACCGAGCAGCTGCCGTACTCGCTGCTCATCCGCTCGGTCGAGCGCGAGGTCTTCCCCGTGGTCGAGAAGTACGGGGTCGGCGTCATCTCCTACGGCCCGCTCGCCGCGGGCTGGCTCTCGGGCAAGTACCGCCTCGGCGGCGCGCAGCCCGAGTCGGCGCGGTCCGGGCTCATCCCGGGCCGGTTCGACATCGAGGCCCCGCAGAACGAGCGCAAGCTCGCCGCCGCCGACGCGCTGGCCGTCCTCGCGGAGGAGAGCGGCCTGACCCTGGTCGACCTCGCGATCGCGTTCGCGCTCAACCACCCCGCGATCTCCAGCGTCATCATCGGCCCGCGCACCCAGGAGCACCTCGACGCCTACCTCAAGGCCGTCGACGTGCAGCTCAGCGACGAAATCCTGGACCGGATCGACGAGATCGTCGCCCCCGGCACGCACTTCCTCGAACGCGACACCGGCCGGGACACGCCGTCCCTCCAGCCGTCCGCCCTCCGCCGCAAGTAATCCCAGAAAGGCACTGCACACATGTCATACGGCGCTTTCGAAACCGCCTACGCCGCCGCCGAGGACCGCTACGAGCGCCTCGCCTACCGGCGCGCGGGCCGCACCGGCCTCGACCTGCCCGCGCTCTCGCTCGGTCTGTGGCAGAAGTTCGGCCGCGACTACGCGTTCGAGACGCAGCGCGAGATCATCCTGCACGCCTTCGACCTCGGCATCACGCACTTCGACAACGCCGACCGCTACGGGCCGCCGCACCGCGCCGCCCAGCAGGTCTACGGCCGCGTCCTCACCGAGGACCTCGCCCGCTACCGCGACGAGATCGTCCTCTCCACCAAGGCCGGGAATGCCATCAGCCCCAGCCCGTACCACAAGGGAGGCTCCCGCAAGTCGCTGCTGAACTCCCTGGAGCACAGCCTCCGCGACCTCGGCACCGACTACGTGGACGTGTTCTACCACCACCGGCCGGACCCGACCACGCCCCTCGAAGAGACCACCGGGGCCCTCGCCGACGCCGTCCGCCAGGGCAAGGCCCTGTACGTCGGCGTCTCCAACTACGCCCCTGAGCAGGCCCACGAGGCCGCCGAACTCCTTCGCGCCCACGGCGTTCAGCTCCTGGTCCACCAGCCGCGCTACTCGATCTTCGACCGCAGCCCCGAACTCAACGGCCTGCTCGACACCGCCGCCGCCGACGGCTTCGGCCTCGTCGTCTACTCCCCGCTCGCTCAGGGACTCCTCACCGACAAGTACCTTGTGGACATCCCCGCCGGGGCGCGCGCCGAGAACAGCAACTTCCTCAAACCGGACGTCATCGACGCGGTCTACCGCGAAAGGGCCGCCGCCCTCAACGAGCTCGCGAAGGAGCGCGGCCAGTCGCTCGCGCAGCTCGCGCTCCAGTGGGTCCTGCGCCGCCCCGAGGTCACTTCCGCGCTCATCGGCGCCAGCTCCACCTGGCAGCTCGACCACAACGTCAAGGCCCTCGACTTCCCGCCGCTCACCGACGACGAGCTCAAGGTGATCGACGAGCACGGCGTCCACGGCACCGGACTGAACCTCTAGCCATGGGCGGGAACACGAACGGCGCCCGGCGCCTGCGACTCGGCTTCCTCCTCCACCTCGACGGCGACCAGGAGCCCGCCCGGGCCTACCGCGACGCGATCGAGCTGTTCCAGGCGGCCGAGGAGCTCGGGTACGACTCCGGCTGGGTCATCCAGCGGCACTTCCGCCAGGGCAACGAGCACGTCTCCGCGCCCCTGGTCGTGCTCGCCGCGATCGCCCAGCACACCAAGCGGATCCGGCTCGGCACCGGCGTCCTCGTGCTCCCGCTCGAAGACCCCCTCCGCGTCGCCGAGGACGCGGCCACATTGGACGCACTGTCGGGCGGCCGGCTCGAACTCGGCGTCGGCTCCGGGCCCTTCCCCGGCGCCTGGGAGGCCTTCGGCCGCGACATCGACGAGCGCCACCGCCTCTTCGACGCCGCCGTCAAGCACCTCCACGACGTCCTCGACGGCAAGGCGCTCAACGGACTCGGCGAAGTCCTCCACCCGCCCGGGATCGGCGTGCGCCGGCGCCTGTGGCAGGCCACCACCAGCGACCCGTCCCTGGCACTCGCGGCGGCGGCCGACGCCGCGAAGGCCGGGGACGGGCTCCAGCTCTCCCGCGCCACCGCCTGGCGCGGCGGCACCCTCCTCGAAGCCCAAGAGCACCAGGCGAACACGATCGACGCCTACCGGGCCGCCTGGTCCTCGCCCGAACCGCCGCGCGTCCAGGTCTCCCGCGCCGTCTACCCGCATCCCGACCGCGAGCAGGCGGTCCGCCTCGTCACGCCCGGCGTGCGCCGCTGGCAGCAGTGGTTCGCCGCGAAACGCGACGTCGCCGACCTCTCGGTCGACCAGTACCTCAAAGGCGACCGGACCCTCCTCGGCCCCGCCGAGGACCTCGCGGCCGAACTCGCCGCCGACCCCGCCCTCGAACACATCACCGACCTCCTCGTCTCCTTCGTCCCCGGCGCGCCCGACCTCGACGAGCACCTGCGCCTCCTCACCGACACCGCCCGCGACCTCGCCCCGCGCCTCGGCTGGCGCCCCGCTGAACAGGAGCACTGATGTCCGTCACCGCCCGCTACGGCGATTCCGAAGCAGAGCTCAAGGCCGTCAACGACATCGTCCGCGTCCAGCTCGCGCACCGCTCCGTGCGCAAGTTCGGGCCCCGCGGCGTCACCGACGAGGAGCTGACCACCCTCGTCGCCGCCGCCCAGTCGGCGCCGACCTCCTCGAACCTCCAGCCCTGGAGCGTCATCGCCGTCCGTGACCCCGAACGCAAGGCCCGCCTCGCCCACCTCTCCGGGCAGCAGGACTTCATCGCGCAGGCGCCCCTGTTCCTCGTCTGGATCGCCGACCTCGGCCGCGCCCGCCGCCTCGCGGCCCGCCGCGGCACCTCGGTCGACGCCGCCGACTACCTGGAGACCACGCTCATCGGCTTCATCGACACCGCGCTTGCGGCCCAGAACGCGGTGACGGCCGCCGAGTCCCTCGGCCTCGGCTCGGTCTTCGTGGGCGCCATCCGCAACCGCACCGAGGAGGTCGCCGCGGAGCTGAAGCTCCCGCCGCACACCGTGGCCGCCTTCGGCCTCGCCGTCGGCGAACCCGACCCGACCGAGGCCGCCGACGTCAAGCCGCGCCTCCCGCAGGCCGCGGTGCTCCACCGCGAGCAGTACACCGAGGCCGCCGACGACCACATCGACGTCTACGACGAGCGCCTCACCGCCTACAACGCCCGCTTCGGCCTGGCCGGGAACTGGACCGACCGCGTCCTCGCCCGCCTCAAGGGCCCCGAGTCGATGGGCGGGCGCCACAGGCTCCGCGCGATTCTCGACTCCCTCGGGTTCCCTTCGCGCTGAAGGAGAGAGGCCGTTCTCGCACCGGGGTGAGAGCGGCCTCAGTGGAGTCTCGCCCTTGATCGACTTCGCCGGCCGTGCGAGGATGCGCAAGCGAGACCCCTGTTTCCCCCTCCCCGGAAGGACCCGTCCCGTGCGACGCGTATCCCGCCTGGTCGTCCCCGTCAACGCCGCCATGCAGTCCTCGATGCGGCGCCAGACCGCCGACGTCGACGGCTTCTTCGACCGAATGGTCCGCCAGGCCGAGGCCGCCTCCGGCGGCACCGCCCGAGGGGACGAGGAGTTCCTGGAGGGCTACCGCTACCTCCTGCGCCAGGTCGCCAAGGTCCGCACCATGTCCCCGCTCGGCTGGGCCGGCTTCTCCGCGGACCTCAAGGGCCGCATGACCAACCGCTTCCGCGTCCGCCGCCTCGTCACCGAGAACCCCGAGATCCTCGACGAGCCCATCGAGCGCCCCATCGTCGTCACCGGCATGCCCCGCACCGCGACCACCCTCGCGCACAAGGTCCTCGCCTACCCCGAGGGCAACCGGGCCCCGCTCATGTGGGAGCTCCAGGCCACCGACCGGTTCGACATCGACCCGAAGGTCCGCAAGCGCCGCATCAACGTCGCCCGCGCCTCGGCCCGCTTCGGGCACTTCTTCTCACCGGTGCTCCCCGACATCCACGCCATGGAGCCCGAGTCCCCCGAAGAGTGCGTCTTCGCACTTCCCCACGGCCGCAACCAGCTCGTGACCTTCCGGATGCCCGGCTACCGCAACTGGCTCGACGAGCACGACTTCCTGCCCGACTACGAGTACTACCGCCAGGTGCTCCAGGTCCTCCAGTTCGGCGCGCCGAAGCGCCGCTGGGTCCTCAAGTCCCCGTACCACCTCGAACACCTCGGCGTCCTCATGAAGGTCTTCCCCGACGCCCAGATCGTGTGGACCCACCGCGACCCGAACACCGTCATGGGCTCCTGGTGCTCGCTCATGGAGACCGGCGTGGCCATCTGCAACCGCGAGTACGACCCGCACCAGATCGGCCAGGACTGGCTCGACATGCTCTCCCGCGTGGTCGAAATCGGTCGCGACGTGCGCACCACGCTCGCCCGCGACCGCGTCGTCGACGTCTCCTACCACCAGCTCACCGCGAACCCCTACGACGAGCTCCCCGGCATCTTCAAGCGCCTCGGCATGGACTTCACTCCCCGCGACGAGCAGAACCTCCACGACGTCCTCGCCCGCCCCGGCATGAAGCGCGGCCACGAGTACAGCCTTGCCCACTACGGCCTCGACCCCGACATGATCGACAAGGCCTTCGGCGACTACACCCGCATGGTCCACGCCATGCGGTGAACCCGGTGACGCCGCCCCCGCCGCGACCTAGGATTGCGGCGGGAGGCGGCCATGACCGAACTGACACCTGGCTTCACAGGGCGCCGGCGCGCGGCGAACGACCGCGTGCCGCCCGGCCAGTACCTGACCGACGACTTCCCGGTGCTCAGCGCCGGGCCGACGCCTTCGGTCAAGACCGACGCGTGGACGTTCACCGTCACGACCGAGACCGGCGAGCGCCGGGTCTGGAACTGGGGCGAGTTCGCGGCGCTCCCGCACGAGACCCCGACCGTGGACATTCACTGCGTGACGAGATGGTCAAAACTAGACACGACTTGGCGAGGAGTCAACGCCGACATCCTCCTGTCCGACCTCAAGACCGAAGCGACTTACGCGGTGATCCACTCCTTCGACGGCTATACGACGAACCTCCCGCTGCAGGACATCCGCAACGGGCAGGCCTGGGTCGCAACGGGATACGAGGGCAAGCCGCTCCACGCCGAGCACGGCGGGCCGGCGCGCTTCCTCGTCCCGCACCTCTACTTCTGGAAGTCCGCCAAGTGGGTCTCGGGCATCACCCTCCACACCGAGGACCGGCCCGGCTTCTGGGAGCGCGGCGGGTATCACGACTACGGTGACCCGTGGCTCGAACAGCGCTACCAGGCGGGGTTCTGAGCGGTATGGCAACCGGAAACTGGCAGAAGGCCCGCCTGGTCGAGCGCCGCGAGGAGACCGCCACGGCCGTCACCCTCGTCTTCGAACCCGACGACTGGCCCGGCCACCTCGCCGGCCAGCACGCCGACATCCGCCTCACCGCCGCCGACGGCTACACGGCGTCCCGCTCCTACTCGATGGCCGCCCCCGCCCGGAACGGCCTGGTCGAGTTCACTATCCAGCGGGTCAACGACGGCGAAGTCTCCACCTACCTCTGCGACGACCTCCCCATCGGCGCCTACGCCGAGGTGAAAGGCCCGGTCGGAGGCTGGTTCATATGGCGCGAGCAGGAAACTCACCCCGTACTCCTGATAGCAGGAGGCTCCGGGATAGTCCCGCTACAGGCGATGATCCGCCAACGCCGCGAGGCCGCTTCCCGAGCACCATTCCGCCTGATCTACTCGGTCCGCACCCCGGCTGACGTCATCTACGCAGACGAACTGACCCACCCCCGCATCGCTGATGGCGGCCTCGAAACGGCGATCCTCTACACCCGCAAGGCCCCCGAATCCTCCCGCCGCCCACCCGCCCGAATCGGCCTCGCCGACCTCAACACCCACGGCTGGCCCCCGGACTTCCAACCCACCTGCTTCGTGTGCGGCCCAAACGGCTTCGTAGAAACCGCCGCCAAAGCCCTGATAGCCCTCGGCCACGACTCCCACCGAATCAAGACCGAACGCTTCGGCTGAATTGCCTTGGAGCCGTTACGTGAAGGGCGTGAAGGCGATCTGGTCGCCTTCGTCGAACAGTGGGAGGAGCGAGCTCGCCAGGTCCCGCCGGAAGTAGGAGAGCAGGACTTCCACGCTCGACTGCTCGAAGAACTCCCATTTGCGCCCCTCGCCGGTATAGGCGGCGACCTGCCATTGCGCGGGGAGTGTGCCCGCTTCGGCGATCCAGAAGAGGTGGACCGCGTCCTCGGTCTCGCCCCAGTGGATCACGGTCACGTCGCGGCCCTGGAGCGGAGGCGGGACGTTCTCGGGATGGAGCGCCCATTTGGACTTGAACTCCTCGTCCCAGTAGAGACCGTCGTTTCGGAGGCTGACCGGAGTCCGTTCGTCCGGTCCGAAGACGTACAGGTAGTAGTTGAACATTCCGGCACCGAAATTGTCGATGAGCTCCGTGTAGTCCGGAGGCACGGCGAATCCCAATGCGGATTGAATGGACTGCCAATCGGTCTGGGGCGCCGCCGGCTGCATGCCGGTCAACTGGGCGAGCTCGCTGAGTCGTTCGCTTACCATGCTGGCTCCTAGGTCCAGTTGACACTGTCGCCGTCGAACGGAGTATAGCCCGGCTCCTGCTTGGGATCGGCGACGTTCGGAACGGTATGGGTGATGCTGACCGGCGGCTCCTGGCCGTCGACCGTCTCGGCCTTGAGGTGGAGTGCGGTGGGCACCTTGCTGTCTCCGGAGTATTCGAGCTCGACCGTGTACTGGACCTCGCGTCCGGATCCGCCGTTCTCGGGCGACTTGACGGCGTCGGCGACGGCGTTCTCGAAGTCCTTCATGGCGGGGTCGTTGGCGTTCCGGTGGAGGGTCACGAAGTTCTCGTAGTCCTTCCACCGGTCGTCCGGCAGCGTTCCCTTGTTGTCGACGGTGGCGCGGTCCTGGTCCTGGAGGTCGATGTGGTTGGTCCCGCCGAGTTGCGCCCCGAGAATGTGCCCGCGGTTCATTCCGACTTGGCCGACTTCCTTTCCGGGAGGAATGCCGTTGAAGCCGTAGTGGCCCATCTTCTGCGTCTTGGACTGGACCGAGGTGAATTCGCCGTCCTTCAACGTCACCGTCATCTCGGTCACGCGACCCTGGTCGTCCCTCGTGTATTTCGGGTTGTACTTCGGATCCGCGTTCTTGGTCGGCTCGGTCGGCTTGTCGGAGCGCTTCCGCGGCCGCTTCGGCGGCCCTTCGCCGCCCGTCGGCTTGGCCTTGCCCTTTGCACCGGTCGCTCTGGCCTTGTCGGAGTCGCCCTTGTTGCTCGTGCCGTCGAGTTTGGTGCGGCCGACCCGTTTCTTGCGCTGGTGAAGGCCGAGCAGCCCGATCAGCACGGGGACGAGTGCGGTCTGGAGGATGAAGCGGCGCATGGTGGTCACCCGAAGAGGAGGTCGCGGAGGGCGGAGATGGAGTCGATGAGGCCGGTGATCCAGCCGAAGATCTTGCCGACCCATTCGGTGATCCTGATGACGGCCTTGGGGATGACCCACGCCGCGCCGATGCCGACGGTGAACGCGACTTCGGCGGCCCAGGCGATGAGGGAGCCGATGCACTCGGCCACGAAGTCGCGCACGAACTCGCGGACCATGGTCACCAGCTGCCCGGCGCCGCGCGTCGCGGTCGCCATCGAGAGCGTCGTGCCGCCGATGCAGCCGAGGAAGTCCGCGTTGATGTCGCCCATCTCGCGGTAGGCATCGGCGGCCTCGCCGTCCCACGATTCCACGTCGGCATCGATGTACGCGGCCATCTGCTCGGATATCGCAAAGCACTCGTTGGCGATGTTGTCCCACGTCATCGCATGGGCCTCAACGAGGGTCGGATTCCCGGCAAGCATGTCGAGGGCCTCCTGCAGGGGTTCGACGTGCTCGATGAGCCACCCCACCCCCGCGGAGGCGAGCGTCCCGATCGGGTCGATGACCGCGCCGACGGTCTCCAGGGCGACGCCCAGACCGGCGACGGACGCGTCGATCCAGGACCCGGAGTCGATGGCCATCGCCAGGCCCGCATACGACTCGACGATGCCGGCGCCGGCGAATCCGGCGCCCGGCTGCGGCGGGACGTCGCTCTCTGTGGCTACGAGGTCGTTCATGGGTTCCCGCCCCGCCTCACAGCTCGCCTTGGAGCTGCGCGTACTCCTCGGCCGTCGCCTCGTCCACCGCCTCGTAGGCCCCGGCAGTCTCGCGCAGCGCCTGAGCGAGGAGTTCGAGGTTCTCCTGCGCCATCTCGACGAGCCCCTTCTGGTCGGACTGGCGCTCGGCGAGGATCGGGGGCAGGAACTGGCAGATGATGCCGTAGGCCTCGTCGTCCTGCTCCACTGAGTCCATTGCGGACATTACAGCGCCGAAACGCTCTCGGAGTGCGTCGATATGGAAGGCGTGCGTGACGAGGTCATCGGTCACGACGTCGAAGTGATCGCCCATGTCGGATCCATTCCGATTGGAGGCCAACGGATACCGTCGGCTCTTAGTCGGTTACATCTCCGGACTATAGGTGTCATTCGGTCGCAACGGGGTTCACGTGCGTAACGCATGAGAACCAATGGGCAGCAATGACATCGATGTGACGAAATTGACGGCAAACGACTGCCTCGCCTCCACGGCTGCCGACACTTCGGCACCGACCCCACCGCATCACGGCCGAACTCCTCGGCCGACCAGGCAAATGTTGAAATTTGGCCCAAAATTTCGCTAGTCTCCGTTCCACCTTCAGAACGGAGCCCCCGCATGACCGCACCGGACGAACTCGCCTACTACGCCGAACCCGGCCCGCTCACCGGCGGCGGCCCGGAGCTGACGACCCTCCCCGCCGAGGTCCCGGCTCTCCTGACAGCGATCCAAGGACTCCTGACCCACGAACCCGGCCACCCGGACCGCCCCACCGGCCACCTCCGCAGCACCACTGAAATCCTCGCCCACCTCGAACCCACCGGCCCGCTCACCCAAGCGCGCCAACCGGACCAGCGCCTCATCGGCTGCTGCCGCCACTTCACGCTGCTCCCGGTCGCGGCCCTTCGCGCTCACGGCATCCCCGCCCGCGCCCGCTGCGGCTTCGCCGCCTACTTCCAACCCGGCTGGCACATCGACCACTGGGTGGTCGAATACTGGAACGCCGAATCCGAACGCTGGCACCTGGCAGACGCCCAACTCGACCCCGCCCTCAGCACCCGCCTCGGCATCGACTTCGACCCGGCCAACGTCCCCAGAACGGAATTCTCCGTCGCCGGAGACACCTGGCTCCGCTCCCGCGCAGGCGAACTCGACCCCGCCCACTGCGGCTTCCCCGGCGACGACACCCACGGCCTCTGGTGGATCGCAGGAAACCTCATCCGCGACACCGCCGCCCTCACCAAGATGGAGCTCCTCCCGTGGGACATCTGGGGAGGCATGCCCTCCCCCTCCGACCCCATCACCGAAGACCTCGCCACCCTCCTTGACGAACTCGCGGCAATCACCACAAACCCCGAAACCGCTGCCGAGGCCAGAACCCACTACCTCGAACCAGCCCTCCAAGTCCCCGCCGAGGTCTACAACTTCATCCGCGAAGCCCGGGAACCGGTCATCACCGAGGCATCTCGGGCGATCCGACGCTAGCCGCGCTCAGGCCGCCCCGGGGTACTCGGGCCACTTTCCCGGGTTCAGCTGATACGCGACGAGCGCATTGGCATGGCCGTGCCCCAACCCATGCTCGGCCTTGAGCCAGTCCACCAGCGGCTTGTGCCCGCTGACACCGCTGTTCTCGATCTCCTTGAGCCACTCGCCGATCGTGCGCCCGTAGGTCTTCTCGATCGAAGGAAAGTAAGCGGTCGGTCCCTTTGCCTGCTCGGCCATGACGCATCTCCTCTTGATGTCTCGCCCCTGGGGCTCCAGTGGCATCCGTATAGACGAGGCGACTCCTGAGAATTCATCGCCTACGACCGGTGTCTCCTCGCCTAGTTGACCCCCGGACGCTGTTTGCGGAATTTGAGGAGCCAGAGGAGGTCTATCGGGAGGTTGAGGAGGACGGCCGTGACTACGCCGGGGGCGTAGCCGCCGTTGAGGATTGCTGCGGGGATGTGGGGGATTGCGACGTTGATGAGCATGACCGTGGCCAGGAGGGTCACGGGCCAGGTCTTGTTGATGCGGATCGCGAAGAGGATCAGGGCGAGGCCGATGAGGGTTACGACGGCGGTCGCGATCTGGAAGGCGGCGGCGGAGGGCCAGGGGATGGGGAGGTCGGGCGGGAGGTCGTTGAAGAAGGCGGGGGCGGTCAGGGCCTCTTCGAGGTTGTGCACCGCGAACGCCCCGAACACCGCCCACGCCCACCGCTTTTGCATGGGTCCAAGATTAGCGAGCGGAGCGCAAGGGCCCGGCGAAGTCGGAGGCGCCTGGCCCCTCGACACACCGTGCGGTTGTGACCTGATCGGGGGAAATAGCCGTATCGTCCGGCGGGTGACCAGTTCAATCGACCGGTTGGTCGAGCGTGCGCTCGGGACGGCAGGTGCCGTCAGTGTCGCGGGTATTCACGAGTGGGGGCAATTCCACAACTCGCGATTGGCCCGGCATGTGCTCGCGCGGCTTGCGTGTCCGGATGATCCGGATGCGTGTTTCCGGTTGGGGGACAAGGGGCTGGAACGCGCTGCACTGAATCTGGAGGCCGTCTGCGCGCTCGGGGCGACCGTCGGGCTCAAAGCGCGGTCTGCGGAGGAGCGTGCGACGGCGCTTCGGCTGTTCGATCTGGCCGAGCGGCGGCTCGGGGGACGGATGCCTGCCGAGTACCAGGAGCTGCATGTCCTGACGACGTATCTCAGCGGGCGGCGCGGGCGGGTCAAGTCGCTCTTGCGGACCTACTCGGGACTATCGGGCCACTTCGCCGGGGCGTTGCATTGCCAGGACGCCCATCCGAGCAGTGGTGGGAACACTGAGGCGTTCTTGCAGCGGCTCAAGGTGTTCGCCCGTTGGCCCGAGCTCATCCTTGACGGCGGGGAGCTCTCTATCGACCGCCTCCGGACCACCGCGGTTGCCGCCATTGAGGATGGTCCGCTCGTTTCTGTGGTCATGACCTGCTTCGAACCCGACGAGAAGCTGCTGTCCGCGGTCAGGTCGGTCGTCGCGCAGTCATGGCAGCAATGGGAGCTGCTGCTCGTCGACGACGGCTCCGGCCCGGAGTACCAGGACGTGCTGCTGGAGGCCGCCGGGCTCGACCCGCGGGTCAGGCTCATGATCCAGCCCGAGAACGCCGGGACCTACCAGGCCCGCAACCGCGCCATGGCGCTCGCCGAAGGCCAGTTCATCACCGGCCTCGATTCCGACGACTGGGCCCACCCGCGCCGCCTCGAACTCCAGGTGCAGCCGCTGATCGACCGCTCCGAACTGGTCATGGTGGAATCGCTCAGCATCGCCGTCCACAGTGACCTGTCGCTCGTCATCGACCCCCAGACCGCGGTCGTCGCCGCGAGGTCGACGCCGATCATGGTCCGCGCCCGCGCCGTGCTCCAGCGCGTCGGGTTCTACGACGAGGTCCGGCGCACCGCCGACTCCGAATACCGCTTCCGCATCAGGACTGCGTTCGGCAAGCGGCGGACCATGCGCCTGCGGGAACGCCCCCTGACGCTCGTCCGCCACGCCGACGACACCCTGTCGGCCGGCGAGGTCTCGCGGCACTGGATGTCCGCCAGCCGGTTCGCCTACCACTCCGGGTTCACCAGGTGGCACCGGAAAATCGCCAAGGACGAGGCCTCGCCCCACCTGGCGTCGATGGCCCGGCCCCGCCCCTTCCCCATCGCCGCCGACATCACCCGGAGCAAGGGCCAGAGCCTCGCGATCACCTACGACCGCATCTACGCCGCCGACTGGAGCGTCCTCGACAAGCGCCGCCGCCGCATGCTCGACGACGCCGCCCGCCGGGCCGCCCGCGGCGGTGCGGTCGGCCTCTTCCACTGCCCCGACTGGGAACGCGTCGACGGCGACCGGGCCCTGGTCCACGAGTCGGTCCTGGAGGCGGCCGCCGAGCACGGTCTCGACTTCGTCGACCTCGACGAGCGGCACACCTCGCCCGTGGCCGTGCCGACTGCCGCCTACGCCGAACTCCTCCGCTTCGAGCACCCCGGACTCGACGCCGGCCGTGTGCACGTCCAGTCCGCCGAGCCCGCGCCTGACGTCCCGCCGCTCCCCGCGGTCGAGCTTGGACCGGGACCGAACCGCAAGCGGCGCTTGCTTAAAGCGTTCAGGTCGGTGCCCCGCGGGCTTCGCAGGTCCGTCCGGCGGCCGCTGCGCGTTGCGGCTGCGGTCGTCGTTCTGGTTGCGATTGCCTTGGCCGCCACCGGCATCGTGCCGCCCTTGGCCGCGGCTGCGGGCGTTCTGTGCCTGCTCGCGGCGGCCGTCCACTGCAGGCTCCGGTATGCGCTCGACCGCGAGCGCGTGAACGCCGTGACTCCGAAGCCTGCCAAGCCCGTCCGCACCGGCCGCTTCCCGGAATCGAAGCGCCTCATGCTGGAGCAGTGGGAGACCCGGCTCCGCAACGGCTGGTCCGTCTCGGCCGGAGCCGTCCTGACCGAGATCGCCGAGTCCGACTCGGGCCACCACGAAAGCCGGGTGCGGGCCCTCGCGGCCCTGTGCGCCCACCGGGCCGACCGCGCCCGGCGGACGCCGAGGAAGCTCGACCTCGACATCGTCATCGTGTCCACATTGAACCTCCGTGGCGGCACGTCCTCCGCCAATGCGGCCGAGATCCTCGCCTACCGGTCCGCCGGGCTCACCGTCGGGCTCGTGCACCATCCCGTGAAGGACCGCGCCATGGGCCGGCCCGTCGACCCGCGGTTGCAGGACTTGATCGACGGCGAGCGCGTCGTCCGGATCGAGCCCGGGGACGCCGTCCGCTGCGACCTCGCGATCGTGCGGTTCCCGGTGGCGCTGGCCGAGCTCATGGAGGATCTGCCGCGGATCGAGGCGGCGCGGACCGTGCTGCTGGTGAACCAGACCCCGTTCGAGGAGTACGGCCTCGCGGGCGGGTACGGGACCGCTTGGAGCGTCCGCGACGTGCACCGCAACGTCACCGACTGGCTCGGCCCCCACACCTGGTACCCGATCGGTCCGACCGTGCGGGATGTCCTTCATGGACATCATGCCGAAGAGATCAAGGGCATCGACCTCGCCGACGAGCTCTGGTACGAGACCATCGACGCCGCGGACTGGACGCCCGCCGAGCCGCGGGTCCGCGCCGAGGGCGAGCCGTTCCGGATCGGGCGCCACAGCCGCGACCACGTCACGAAGTTCCCCAATATGGCCGGGCGGTTCCGCGCCGCCTACCCGGACGCCGAGGACGTCGAGGTGCACCTGCTCGGCGGACTCGGGGCAGTCCAGCGCCTCCTCGGGGCGGTTCCGCCGCGGTGGACCGCGCACGAGTTCGGGTCGATGTCCGCAGTGGACTTCCTTGCGAGCGTCGACGCCTACTCCTACTTCATCGACGAGAACCTGGTGGAGGCCTTCGGAAGGGCGCCGCTCGAAGCCATGGCCGCGGGCGTGCCGTGCATCCTGCCACCGGGCTTCGCCGAGCTGTTCGGCGACGGCGCCCTGTACTGCGAACCTGACGGCGTCGCGGCCCTGGTGCGGCGTCTCGCCGACGACCCCGCCTTCCGCGCCGAGCGCGCCGCCGCCGGTCTGCGCACCGTCCAGGAGCGGTTCTCCTCGGAGGCGCTGCTGCGCAGGGTCAGCGGACTCGGCGCTGTCATCCCCAGTGGACAATTGAGCCTTGGAGGCGTCCGATGATCGCCCAGATCGCGACGGCCGCCGCCGCCCTGGCCTTCCTCGTCCTCGCCGGGCTCGCCTGCCGCGCCGCGGTCCGGATCAGGCACCTGCGCAAGGACACTGAAGCCCGGCAGGCCACGGCCCTGCTGCTCCACCGGCTCGCCCGCCGCCCCACAAACGGCACTGCCGACGCACAGCGGTTGCGCCGCATCGAGGAAGCCCTCGCCGGAGGCTTCCCCGACTCTGCGGTCGAAGCGGCCCGGACAGTCGCCTCCACCGGCTCCATCCCCGTTGCCGAGCGGCTCTCACTGCTGCGCAAGGTCGCCCGCTGGCAGGACGCAGACGAGCAGGCCCCCGCGCGGATCGGCCGCGTGCAGTTCGACATCGTCGTCGTCTCCCACTTCGGCCTCCCCGGCGGCACCACCTCCGCGAACGAGGCCGAGATCAAGATCTGGCACGAGCAGGGCCTCACGGTCGGCCTGCTCCACCACCCCGTCTACGACTGGGGCCCGAACGCGCCGGTCCACCCGCGCATCCGGGCGCTCGTCGACGCGGGCGCAGCGCGCCTCATCGGCGATGAAGCCGAGGTCGAGTGCGGGCTCGCGCTCGTGCGCCTGCCGATCGTCATGATGCGGCCGCTCGAACGGCGCCCCGCGATCCGGGCCGGGCGCACTGCGGTCCTGGTCAACCAGACGCCGTTCAAGTACTACGGCGAGACCGGGCCGCGCGAGGCCGCCTGGGACGTCGCCACCGTCGCCCGCAACGTCGAGGAGTGGCTCGGCCGCCCCGTCTGGTACGCGGGCGGGCCGTGCGTCCTCGCGGCGCTGCGCGAGCACCACGCCGAGGAGACCGTCGGCCTTGACCTCGCCGATGAGCCGTGGAACGAGGTCATCGCGGTCGACGACTGGCGCCTTCCCGGCCGCCGCGAGCCCGACTGCCGCGTCCGCATCGGCCGCCACTCCCGCGACCACGAGTTGAAATGGCCCCGGGACCCCGAGGTCCTGCTCGCCTGCCACCCCGACCGGGACCCGTTCGAGATCCACGTCCTCGGCGGCGCCGACATACCGGCTCGGACCCTCGACGGGCTGCCCGCCAACTGGACCGTCCACGAGTTCAACGCCGTCGGCGTCCGGGAGTTCCTCGCGGGGATCGACGTCTTCGCGTACTTCATCGCCGACGACGGCCTTGAGGCGTTCGGGCGCGCGCCGCTCGAAGCGATGGCCGCCGGGGTGCCCGTGATCATGGACCCGCGGTTCGCCCCCACGTTCGGGCCCGCGGCCCTCTACTGCGAACCGGGCGAGGTCGCCGCCGTCGCCGAGCGCCTCGCCGCCGACCCCGCCGCGTACGCCGCCCAGCGGTCGGCCGCCTGGGACCACCTCGAACGGCACTTCTCCGCGCGGGCGCTCATGGAACGCGTGTCACGCTGCGCCCCTTCGGCACAGCCGCGGCAGCGGACCGCGCCGTCAAGCGATCGTCATCGTGTTCCAGCCGGAGTCGATGACCGGGGATGACCCGTAGCCGCCGAGCCCGTCGCCCTTGAACAGGTAGAGCAGGTTCGCGGCGGGCTCGCGGCCGAGCCAGTCCGCGTGGCCGTCGCCGTCGAAGTCACCGACCGCGGCCGCCGACTCCATGACGTCCCAGCCGCAGTCGAACAGCACCCGCGGTGCGAACCCCGAGGTCGCGGGCCCAGCATAGAAGTACATGCACTCGTCGGCGGTGCTCACGCCGACGACATCGGCCAGGCCGTCCTCGTTCATGTCCCCGACCGCGGTCAGCTCCCGCACCTGGTCGAAGCCCGACCCGATGGCCGACTGGACACCGTGCGAACCCGTCCCGGTGCCCGGGTACAGCCAGAGGGTCCCCGTCCCGGCCTCGGAGGCGATGAAGTCGGTCTTGCCGTCGCCGGTGTAGTCGTGCCCGGAGACGATGGCGCTCATGGCGTTCCAGCCGCGGCCGATCCGCACGGCGGCGTCGAAGCCGCTCCCGTTGCCCGGGTAGAAGTACAGGGCGCCCGTGGACGCCACCCGGCCGAGGAGGTCGGCGTGGCCGTCCCCGTCGAGGTCACCGGCGGTCTCGATGAGGTTCATGCCGTTCCAGTTCTGGCCGACCTGGGAGCGGGGGAGGAAGCCGCCCGCGCCGTCGCCGGGCCACAGCTCCAGGGCCCCGGTCTGGTCCCGGCGCGCGATCACGTCGTCGAAGCCGTCCCCGTCGTAGTCGTAGTTCCCGGCGGTCGTCTGCTCGGCCGTCTGCGCCTGGGCCGCAACCGGGACGGTGAGGAACGCGATTGCCGCGGCCAGCGCGGCGGCGAGGCGCAACGCCCGGGCGAAGCAGCTGTCAGCCATGATTCCTCCGCGGCAGTGGCCGAGTACACGGAACGTGATCGTCCACATTCAATGATAGTCGCGGGCGCGTTCCAGCGGATTCCCGCTAAAGGGGGGAAAATCCGCGAAATCGGGTTACGCTCCGGTGCGTGCTCGTGCGAGCCCGCGCCTCAAGCCGCCGAACGGGAAAGGAGCGCCATGGCATTCGCCTTCCTGCGCCGGCACCGACTCGCCCTCCTCGCCGCCGTCGCGCCGCTCGCGGCCCTGCTCGTCGTCACCGCGCCCGCGCTCGTCCAGGGCGCCGAGGAACAGACCGACGACAACCCGAACTTCCGCCGCGTCGCCCTCACCAGCCCCGGCGCGACCCTCGACATCCTCGGCCAGCCCGAACCGCTCGGCACCGGCGCCTTCGCCGGCGAGGTCGACCTCGCCCGCCAGCCCGGAGAGGAGGCCATGACCACCGCGAACCTCGTGCTCGCGATGTCCGGCGAACCGAGCACCTCCTTCGGCGACGTCGCCGTCACCATCCGCCACGACAGCCTCGCCGACTACCGGTACAACCCCGACACGCCCTCGATCGTCTTCAGCACCGGCCTCGAATTCGAGGCCGAGCGGGCCCCGACCATCGGCGTCCGCGGCCAGCACGTCTTCCTCTACACCGGCGCGCTCCGGCTGCTGCCGACCGAGACCGTCGAACCGACCGTGTTCCCGCCCGAAGGCCAGACCTTCCGGCTCCCGAGCCCCGTCCTGCTCTGGGAAGGCGCGCAAGGCGTCACGAGTTCCGAGCCCATCGGCATGCTGACCGCCTTCGAAGTCACCGTCACCCATCCCGCCTAGCTCCGAAGGGACCGCAGCCATGAGCACGACGCCGCGCCGACGCCTGGCGGTGGTCGCCTCCGGCGTCCTGACCGCGCTCATCGCCGGCATCCCCTCCTTCGCCGAAGAGGCACCCGCCGGCCCCGTGCTCGAATTCGCCGCCGCCACGTGCAGCGCCGCAGGCGAACTGGAGGTCGAGTTCACGCTGACCGGACCGGTCGATGCGGCCTCCACCGTGACCGCCGTCGGCGTCCAGGTCGCCTCCCAACCGGAACCGCTCCCCGCAGCCGCGCTGGCGGGCACCCTCCGGCCCGGCGCCGAACTGCCCGATGCGGGCGCGCTGTCGGGCGCGGCGATCGTGCCGCCGCGCGGCGGGCCCGTCGTGTTCACGGCCGAACTCGCCTCTCCCGCAGGCGAATCGACCGAGCTGCGGACCGAGACCGTCCTGGAGCCCTGCGAGCCGGTCGTCCCGAACGAGGAGCTCGAAGTCCCCGGCCGGGTCTGGGGGCCCTACGGCGGCAAGCGGACCATCCCGACGCACGTCTCGCCGACCGGCGGCCAGACGACGCACCCGAGCGTCGTGCGCATCCCCGGCGGCTGGAACGGCTTCGAGTACTGGATGGCGCACACGCCTTATCCCGGAAGCAACTCCGGCTACGAGGACCCGAACATCGTGGCCTCCCACGACGGCGTCACCTGGGTCGTCCCGCCCGGCCTGACCAACCCCATCGACGACCAGCCGGGCCTGCCCGGGCCGTACAACTCCGACACCGACCTGACGATGGGCCCGGGGAACACGATGTACGTGTTCTGGCGGGTCGTGATCCCCGACGCGACGCAGGAGCGCATCAAATACGCGAGCTCGACCGACGGCGTCCACTGGTCGGCCCCGGGCGAGGCCTTCCGGAACTCGATGAGCGTGCGCCGGCCGCTGTCCCCGGCGTTCCTGTACGAGGACGGCCGATGGACCATGTGGACGGTCAACATCACCCGCTCCCCCAACCGGATCGAGTACGCCGTCGGCGGCGCCACCCCGACGCGCGCCCTCTGGGGCCCGCCGGTCGCCGTCGAGGTCGGCACCATGCAGAAGGACAAGGAGCCCTGGCACCTGTCGATGACCAAGGACGGCGACGAGTACATCGGCCTCCTCAACGACACCGTCATCGGCTCCACCGGCCGCGACGGCGACCTCCTCTTCCTCGCCGGGGAGACGCCGACCGCGTTCCTCAACTCCGCCAAGTCGACCGTGCCGCGCACCAAGCCCTTCCAGCACGACCACCTGTACCGCGCCACCATGCTCGTCGGCACCGAGTACGGCAAGCCCGGCTACCGCATGTGGTACTCGGCCCGCATGGCCCTCAACCCGGACGTGTGGAACGTCCAGGACACCTTCCTCCACGGAGCCGACGTCCACGGCGCGCCCTGACCGAAGCCGAAGGGGCCGAGCGCATTCGTGTTCGGCCCCTTCGGCCTGCGTCAGTCCCGGAAGGCCGACCGCACCAGCGCTCCGAGCTCCACGGTCAAGTCCTCGACGGACACGCCGCCCGGCCCGAAGTGCTTGTCATCGAACCCGTTCCCGCCCGGGATGTCTCGACTTTCGATCGTCAACCGCAGGTTGCTCTCCGACGCGATGCACTCGTACCGCGAGGTGTCGAGGTCGGTGTCCACCTGGCGGCAGAGGCCGTGCTCCCAGCCGTCGAGCTTCTCGGCATCCGCATACCAGTCCTCCGAGCCGAGTCCCAGGCCCTCCTCGATCGACGGGTCGAATTCGCCGTAGGCGCGATCGCCGTCGACGTCGATCGTCACGGACAGCCGCTGCCCGCCGCCGCCCTCGGCGCGCCAGGTCCATTCGCACTCGTATCGAAGCGAGGACCCCTGGTCGGCGAGTTCGGGCCGAGCTTCCCCGGCCCCTTCCCATTCGAGCAATTCGGAGGCGGTGCTCCCGCCGCCGAAACACGATTCGAACCAGGCAGCAGGCACGGCGGGGTCGTATTCGAGGCGCAGGCGCATCAGCCACGGCATCAGGGCGACGGCGAAAGCGAGGACTGCCACGACGATCGCCGCGATCACCTTGCGCCGCCTCGACCAGGGCGCCCACTTCCCTTTGGGGGCAGCGGGACTAGAAGCTGGATTCATGGTGGAAGGATTCCGTGTCCACGTCTCCCGCACCAGGAGGTGCGGGAATCTCGATCTGGCGCATGGTCCATTCGCTGCGAAGTGCGTCGATCGCGTCGTAGATCTCCTGGTCGGCGGTGTTGACGGCCTCCTCGACCTCGACCAGGTTGGCGTCGAGCGCGTCGATGAACTCCTCCAGGCTCTTCGCCGACATCTCCTTCTCGACCTGCTGGATGCTGTACACGCCCGAGGCCAGGGCCCCGGCGCCCCCTCCGATCGCCGATGCCAGTGCCGCCGCGCCCGCGGCGGCCGCCAGGCCGAATCCCATGGTGGCGAGGCCGATCACCGTGACTCCCACCGCCACGGTCAGCGCCGACTGGGCCGCCCAGTACCCCTCGATGAGGCTCTGCGCGAGCTCGATCGCGCCCTTCATCTGGCTGCGGAGGGCCCCGCCCGCGGCCGTCACCATCTCGTCGAGGGACATGCACGCGTTGATAGCCGAGGCGAGGAGCTCGGCTTGACGGGCCTGCGCCGGGGCGTATCCCGAGAAGTACTCCTCGAACGCCTCGGCGGCGTCTCCATACCAGTTCCCGATCTTGCCCAGTATGTTTCCGGGTGCGCCTTCTAGGTCGACCAGGTCCACGGCGATCGCTTCAAGCGTCCCCTGAGCGGAGCGGAAGGGCTCAGGGGCGATGCCGACGATGCGCCTGCACCGGTCGGGGAGGTTGCCGAGGAAGTCCAGGCCCCCGTCGGGGTACTGCTCGTCGACCTGGCGGAGCGCTCCCTCGTAGTAGATCGGGAAGCTCGGGCCGCCGGTCAGCGACGCGGCTGCGGTGATTACATTCCATTCGACCACGGCGACTTCGAGGGCCAGCAGCTCCCTGATCTTGGGGGCCAGGTCGGAGAGGTCGCTCTCCAGCTGGTCGAGCGTGTATCGGTCTGCCACGGTGTGCGGGCTCCTTCTGAATGCGGAGTTCAGTCCTTCGGGACGGGTTGACTGCGGCCCTCGGACTCCGGGTACACCGGGTCGCGGGGCGGCGGAGGCGTCTGGCCGGTGGGGAAGTCCTCGGACCGGTAGGAGTCGAAGTCGGTGCGGGTCGCATCGTCGGTGTCGGCGTAGTTCTCCGTGACGTCGATCAGCGTGGCTGCGGCGGACTCGATGTTCTCGCTGCTCCGCGCGAACGCGTACTGCACATCGTCCCGGAGGGAGACCAGCGCCGAACCGGAGCGGAGCGCGCTCTGGCCGCGTGCGACCGTGCCGGCGACCGGCGCGGGGTTCAGGTTGCAGGAGCCGGTCTCGTCGACCTGCGAGGAGAATCCGCTGTACAGCGATGCGAGGGGACGCAGGTCGTTCTGGGCCACTTCGTAGAGCTCGTAGAGGTCGGCGGCGAACTGGCCGCCTTCGCCGGGGGAGTCGGGCATGCGGAGGCTCCTGGGGTCACAGGGGAATAACGCGTCATTGCGGGGTTACACGAGGCTACCGTGGATTTGTCGGGGATGCGGTACTTGGTTCCGGCATGGCGAAGGGGCCGAACGCGATCGCGTTCGGCCCCTTCGGCGGTTCAGCCCTTGATGGCCCCCGTCAGCACGCCAGAAGTGAAGTAGCGCTGGAGGAACGGGTAGACCACCAGGATGGGGAGCGTCGCGAGGACGATGACCGCCATCTGGAGGGTGACGCCGGGCGGGGGCGGGGCGTCGCCTGCGAGGGTGGCGCCGGGGATCTGGACTCCGGCGAGGACGTACTGCTGGAGGACGACCTGGATGGGCCATTTCTCGGAGTCGTTGATGTAGAGGAGGGCGTTGAAGTAGGTGTTCCAGTAGCCGACCGCGTAGAACAGGCCCATGACGGCGAGTACGGGTTTGGACAGGGGGAGGACGATCTGGAGGAAGATCCGCCATTCGCCCGCGCCGTCGATCCGGGCCGCTTCGATGAGTTCTTCGGGGAGTCCTTGGAAGAAGTTCCTGATGACGATCATGTTGAAGGCGGAGATGAGGCCGGGGACGATCAGGGACCAGGTGGAGTCGAGGAGGCCGAGGTATTTGATGAGCATGAAGTTCGGGATGATGCCCGCGCTGAAGAACATCGTCGCGAGGATCATGACGAGGACGATCTTGGCGCCGGGGACTTGGCGGGTGCGGACCAGGCCCCACGCGAGCATCGAGGTCGCGGCGAGGGACAGGAGCGTGCCGGTGACGGTGATGAACAGGGAGTTCTGGAGGCCCTGGGTGACGGTGCCGCCGTTGAAGATCGCCCGGTAGGCGTCCAGGGAGAACTCGGTGGGGAAGACGACGCCGGCCCGCGCCTGGGACGGGGACGCGAAGCTCATCGCGATCACGTACACCAGCGGGTAGAGCATGGTGATCACGATCAGGGTGATGACCAGGGCCTTCACCCCGCGGATCCAGAGCGAGGGCGGGTTCATCCACGGCGGGACGCCCTTGGAGACTGCTGCGGTCATCAGAAGATCCCTTCTCCGCCGAGGCGTTTGGCGAGGCGGTTGGCCGAGAGGACGAGGATCGTGCCGATGACGCCCTTGAGCAGGCCTGCCGCCGTCGCGATGCCCCACTGGCCGCCGAGGACGCCGCGGAAGTACACGAACGTGTCGAGGACTTCGGCCGCTTCGGCGCCGACCATGGGCTGCTGGAGCAGGAGCTGCTCGAAGCCGACGGTGAGGATCGAGCCGATGTTGAGGATGAGCAGGAGCGTCGCGACCGGGACGAGGGCCGGGAGTGTGATGTGCCAGGTCCGCTGCCAGCCGGAGGCGCCGTCGATCGCGGCGGCTTCGTAGCGCTCGGAGGGGATGCCGGCGATGGCGGCGAAGAAGATGATGGTGCCCCAGCCGCAGTCCTTCCAGATGCCTTGCAGGACCACGAGGATCTTGAAGGTGTCGGCGTTCGTCATCGCGTCGAACCCGGTCATCCCCCAGCCGTCGAGGATGCCGGCGACGAGGCCGCCGCCGCCGAGGACCTGCTGCCACACGGAGATGACGATGACCCAGGACAGGAAGTACGGCAGGTAGACGACCGTCTGGATCATCCGCCTGACGCGGTCGGAGAGCAGCGAGTTGAGCAGGAGTGCGAGGGCGATCGGGGCGGGGAAGGCGAAGGCCAGTTGCAGCACCGCGATGATGAGCGTGTTGCGAAGGGCCATGAGGACTTCGGGGTCGGCCCAGATGGCCGTGAAGTTCGCGAAGCCCACCCACGGGGAGCCCTCGATGCCGCGGAACGGGGTGTACTCCTGGAACGCGACCACGTTGCCGAGCATCGGCACGTACGCGAACACCAGGAAGAACAGGAAGCCGGGGACGATGAACGTGTACGCCCAGCGTTCGCGCCAGATCCGCTGGCGCAGTGAGGCTTTCCGCTTCACGGGTAGGGAAGGCCCCGGGGCCCGCTCGGTGCGGGTCCCGGGGTCTGCGGCGGTCTGCGCGGTCACTCGCCGGCGTCCTTGAGGGCCTGGGTGTACTCGTCCTTGACCTGCGTGCCGCCCTGCGACTTGTAGTTGTCCACGAAGGACTGGAGGTCGTCGACGCTCTCGCGGCCGGTGACGACGCCGCGTTCGAAGTCGTCCCAGAGGGTCTGGAGCTGGGCGCCCTTGGCGACGAACGTGTCGGAGGCGCCTTCCAGGCCCGTGAGCGGGCGGTCGATCGAGTTCTGCGCCATGGACTCCAGGACCTGCGAGAAGGACTCCGCCCACGGGGCCTGGTTCGGGTGGCCGCGGTAGGAGTTGTCGCCCGAGACGACCGCGACGTACTGGACGCCCAGCTCGGTGGCGTGCTCCCCGGTGGAGACCGGGATGCCGTTCTCGTCGAAGTTGTAGTGGCGGCCCTCGATGCCGCTGCCGATGAACAGGGCCTCCTCGGAACCGTATGGCGCCGAGAGGTAGTCGAGGACGTTGAGGATCTCGGTGAGCCGGTCCTCGTCCTCGGCCGCGGCGGCCGAGATGCAGGTGGAGCGGCCGTAGGGGATGTTGCGGACGACGAGCTGCTGGGAGCCGTCGAAGCCGGGCAGGTTGAAGTAGTCGAAGGTCGCGCCGGGCAGGTCGCGCTCCTTGAGCACCAGGCCGTCCGGGCTGGTGAACATGCCGCCGACGGCCTCCCAGGTGAAGGCCGCGCCGGAGACGATGTCGGCCGGGTTGGTGGTCATCGCGACCGGGTCGAACACGCCCTCGGACCAGGCCTGCGCGAGCCAGGTGAGCATCTCCTTGTAGTTCTCGGTCTCGGTGGCGTGCACCAGGTCGCCGTCGTCGTTGAGCTGCCAGTCGGGGCCGACCTTGAACAGGCGGCGCCACATGATCGGCTCGTACTTGTTCATGCCGTAGACCTTCTGGCCGCCGGGGCCGGTGCCGAGCGCCGTCACTTCTTTGAGGACGGTGAGCAGCTGGTCGGCGTCGGTCGGGGCGAGGCCGACGCTGGTCTGGCCGACGAGGTCGGTGCGCACGACCGGCAGGTTCGTGAGGGCCCAGACGACCGAGGGGATCTGGTAGATGCGGCCGTCCTTGAGGCTGGCCTTCCAGATCTCCTCGCGGCGCGCGGCCAGGTTGGGCCACTTGAGGATGTTGTCGCCCGAGAGGGTCTCGGAGAGGTCGGCGAAGGCGCCGTCGCGGATGCCCTGGAGGTTGACCGCGCTCTGGTCGTTGACGAACACGAGGTCGGGGACCTCGCCGGAGGCGAGCATGGTCGCGAACTTCTGGTCGAAGGTCGGCTGCGGCACGAACTGCGGCTCGAAGCTGACGCCGAGGCGCTCGTTGAGCTCGGCCCAGTACTGGTTGCCGTCGTCGAGGGGCATCGACGGGTCGCCCCAGGTGAGCTGGAAGGTCGTGACGGTGCCGCCGGAGCCGGGCTCGCGGTCCACGGACTTGAAGAAGGTCTTCACCGGCTCGGTGTAGACGTTCTCCATTCCCGGTGTCTCGCTGGTGAAGTACGGCTGCACGTCGAGTTCGGGCGCGGCCTGGAACGTGGGGATGTCGTAGTCGCCGCCCGCGGCGCCGCCGACGCGGTTGTCGGAGCAGCCGGCGGCGGTGGTCCCGACGGTGGCGGCCGCGGCCGCGGCGCCGACGGCGCCGAGGAGCTTGCGGCGTGAGAATTCGACCATGAGGGGCCTCCTTTGATCAACGGTGAACATATGAGGGATGTTGCTGGTCATGCGGTAGAGAACGGTATCATTGAATATTGGAATCAGTCAATGATCACTGCTCTCGTACTGGATGTTTAAGAGAGATAACGGTTTCTAAACGGTCATGCCTGTCTCCACAGGGTCGACGGGTCGACCCGGTGGGCCAGGTCCTCGCCCCGCGCCCAGCGCTCGGCCTCCTCGACCATGAACAGCCCCATGCGGGACAGCTCGTTGCCGTGGGAGCCGGCGACGTGCGGGGTGACGAACGCGTTCGGCAGGTCGTAGAGCGGGGACTCGGCCGGGAGCGGCTCGGGGTGGGTCACGTCGATGACCGCCGACAGGCGCCCGGCCGCGACCTCGGCGGTGAGCGCGTCGGTGTCGACCAGGCGTCCGCGGGCGGTGTTGACCACGACGGTGCCGTCCTTCATGGCGGCCAGGCGGTCCGCGCTGATCAGGCCCGCGGTCTCGGCGAGGTCGGGGGCGTGGACGCTGACGATGTCGCAGCGGCCCACGAGCGAGTCGAGGTCGACCAGCTCCGCCCCGAGCGCGGCGGCCTCGTCCTCGTCCAGGTAGGGGTCGGCCACGAGCACTTCGAAGTCGAAGGGCCGCAGGAGTTCGATGACGCGGCGCCCGATCTTGGAGGCGCCGACGACGCCGACGGTGCGGCCGAAGTTGCCGACCTCGGGGTGGACGTAGCCGAGCTCGAAGGACCGCTGCGCCCGGAACTCTTCGCGGAGCCCGAAGATCCCCTTGCCCGCCATGAGGATCGAGGCGAGCGTGTACTCGGCCACGGGCAGCGCGTTCGCGCCCGAGGAGGACGAGACCGCGAGCCCCCGCGCCCAGCCCTCCTCGCCGATGATCGACTTCACGGTCCCGGCCGCGTGCAGCACCGCCTTGAGCCGCGGCGCCTTCGCGAGCGCCTCCGCGTCGAGCCGCGGTGTGCCCCAGCTGGAGACGAGCACCTCGGCCTCGGCGAACACCGGCTGGACGGCCGGGTCGGTGAAGTCCTGGGCGATCAGGCCGGGGTCGAGGTCGAGCGCGTCGCACAGGCGCCGCAGCAGCGGGTCGGGGAAGAGGAGGGGGAGGAACTCGGGGCTCATGGCGAGCAGTGCCCTCGGTCGGTCTGCCACACGGGGTCCTTCGATCGGCCGGATAGATATCGGTTTCTAGATTAGGGACGACTTCACGTCTTGTCGAGCCTCCCGCATCGACGAATCCGCATGACCCGGCGTAGTCGTTCCGTAGTTAGAGCACAACTTGGCTGGTGGCAAACCTGTTCGACGAACATAACGATTCGGTAACCGCGTCGTCGGCTCCTCCTGGAAGGTCCGGATCATGCAGAGAACGTTATCTGTCTCGGTCTTGATTCGGCCGTGCGCAAGCGCTATCGTCCGCATAGAAAGATGCCGATATCCGGAAGGACTGTGCAGTGGAACGACGTGCGACGAGGCATGTCCCTCACCGAAAGCGCCTGAGCCTCACGGCCATCGGCGCGGCCCTGGCCACCGGCCTCGGCCTGGTCGCGCTGCCGGCGCAGGTCCAGGCCGCCGACTACGACGACCTGCTCACCGACCACGTCGTCGCCATCCACGAGACGGTCTCCGACGCCGGGTTCGTCCACCCGGGCGTGGGCCTGACCGCCGACGACCTGCGCAACGCCCAGGAGATGGCCCGCGCCGGCCAGGAGCCGTGGGCCTCCTACTTCGAGGCCATGACCGCGACCTCCTTCGCGTCCACGACCTACCGCGCCTCGAACTCGAAGTCCGCCGCCGAGCCGGACGTCCCGCTCGACCCCACCTTCACGCAGGTGGGCCTGCGCTACCGCGAGACCAACGACTCCTTCGGGGCGCTCACGCAGGCCCTCATGTGGACGATCACCGGCGACGAGGTCTACCGGCGCAACGCGATCCAGGCCCTGCGCACCTGGGGCGGCATGGACCCCACGAGGTACGCGTACTTCCCCGACGCGCACATCCACACCGGGCACCCGCTCTACCAGTTCCTCATGGCCGCCGAGATCATCCGCGCCACCGAACCGGTCGAGGACGACACCCCCGGCACCTACGACGGCTACGACGTCGTCTGGTCCGCCGAGGACGACGAGGACCTGCTCACCAACTTCGCGGACCCCGTCGTGGAGACGTTCCTGTTCTCCAACGAGCGCTGGATGAACCAGCACAACTTCGGCCTGTTCGGGCGCATCGCGACCGCGATCTACGCCGACGACGCCGAGGGCTACGCCACGGGCGTCGAGTGGTTCACCGTGAACTCCGGCGACACCGCCTACGACAACGGCGCCCTCGCGCCGCTCCTGCCGTACATCGAGGCCGACGACCCGGCCAACCCGTACGGCCACGGCTTCGTCCAGATGCAGGAGATGGGCCGAGACCAGGCGCACGGCGAGTGCAACATCGACAACTTCGCCGGCCTCGCCCGCATGCTCGAAGTCCAGGGCACCAGGGTCGACCCGACCGCCGGGACCGTCTCCGACGCCTCGGATGCGGTGTCCGCCTACGACTTCCTCGACCAGCGGCTCCTCGACGGCGCGAACGTCTTCTTCGGCTTCATGCTCGGCGCCTCCACGCCGTGGATCGACACGACCGGCGAGGGCAACACCATCTCCCAGGCCTACCGCGGCCGGATGTTCAACGCCGTCAACGAGTTGTACTACGAGTACGCGCTCGAACGCGGCGTCGACGTCGCGGCCGAGGCGCCGTACCTCGACGAGCTCTCGGACCGCATGACCGGCCCGTACTACTGGTACGGCACCGGAGTCGCGAACTTCTGGGCCCCCGGCGACAAGAACCCCGAGTACTGGGTGGCCTTCCCCGAGGAGCTCGCCGGGACCGAGCCGGCCGCGCTCCCCGAGACGCCGCAGCTGTCCTTCGCCGACGCCGGGCTCACCCTCGACGAGGGCACCGAACTCGTGACCGAGGACGGCGCGACCTTCGCGCGCGCCTCGCTCTCCGAAGACGGCACCACCAGCGTCGTCTCGCGCATGATGTACGGCGCGAACGCCCGCATCGGCCTGAAGTTCCGCAGCGACGGCCCCGCCGACCTCGACGTCCTCTACAAGGAGGAGGCCACCGGCCTCAACCCCGACGAGGCCGCGACGAGAACCCTCGCGTCGCTGGAACTCCCCGACACCGGCGGCGAATGGCGGTACATCACGTACCCGGCGGGCGGCCAGAACGTCAACTTCTTCCGCCTCACCGGAGACGACGGCACGACGGTCGACCTCGACAGCGTGACCCTCTCGGGCGCCACCGACCTCACCGCCCCGGTCTTCGACTCCACTGAGGACGCCTACTACCTGACGGCGCGCGACGAGTCCGTGATCGACCTGTCCGCCACCGATACCGAAGGGACCGTGACGTACTCGGCCGACGGACTGCCGCGCGGCGCCGAGTTCGACACCGCCACCGGCATCCTCACCTGGGAGCCCGCCAAGCGCGACAACCGCCGCTACGACGTCCAGATCACCGCCGACGACGGCGAGTCCGTCACCGCGCGCACGATCGAACTCGTGGTGTCCCCCAACCGGAAGGGCACCGTGGCGGCCGCCGTCAAGGACGGCGTCGACCGCCGCGCGGTCTACACGACGGTGACGCACGAGCCGTTCGAAGCGGCCCACGACGCGGCGAAGGACGCCGCCCGCGACGGCACCCAGGCCGAGTTCGAGGCCGCCCTCGCGACCCTCCGGGACGCGATCGACGCCCTCGAACTGCTCAACCCCGAGCTCGCCGACGACACCTTCGACTACTCGAAGGCCGTGACCCCCAACGGGATCAGCGCGGGCGCGGTGACCGCACTCGCCGACGGCGACAACACCACCTCCACCGGCGACCTGCGGACGGGCTCGTTCACGCTCGACTTCGGGACGCAGTACCGGATCTCGGCCGAGGCGTTCGCGTTCCAGGCCCGCTCGCTGTTCCCCAACCGCTCGCAGGGCACCAACGTGTACGGCTCGAACGACGGCGTCTCGTGGGACCTCCTCACCGAGCACGCGACGACCGAGATGAGCCGCACCGAGACGATCGACGTCGTCGCCGAGCACGCCGGCGAGGCGTACCGGTACCTGAAGCTCCAGCTCGACGCGCCCGGAATCCCGACCGACCCCGCCTACCCGGGCATCTGGTCGATCGGCGAGTTCCGCATCGACGGCGAGCGCAGCGAGGTCGCCGGCACCGTCACGACCGCCTCGGTGACCTCGCCGGACGCCTTGGCGGGCAGGGTGACCGCGGGCGACACCGTGAACGTCGCGTTCGCCAGCCCGACCGCGATCACCGACGTCGCCGTCTCCATCGGCGGCCAGGCCCTCGACGCCGCCTCCGAGGACGGCCTGAACTGGACCGCCACCGGCGTCCTCGCCGACCTCGACGGCGGCGGCCGCCTCGACCTCGCCATCGACCACACCACAGTGGACGGCGACGAGGCTTCCACGGTGCACGGCTCCACCGACGGCACCGCGCTCTACGGCTCCGACGAGGGGAACCTCGTGGACCTCGCCGCCGCCCAGGTCGTCAACGCCTCGGGCGCACCCGACGCGACGAAGGCCGCCCAGTCGGCGCTCATGCTCGACGGCAACGCCGCGACGTTCAGCGACGTGGCCGCCGTCGACGGCAAGTTCCACGTGGTCTGGGACTTCGGCGACGGCGCGAAGCTCGAACTCGACCGGGCCGACTTCCTCGCCCGCCAGGACAACAACGGCATGATCCGCATGGCCGGCCTCGTCCTCGAAGGCTCGAACGACCTCCAGGCCTGGACGACCCTGACCGACCCGACCGTGAAGACCCTGTCCTGGCAGAACCTCGACGCCGATGCGGCGGACGGCTACCGCTACCTGCGGGTGTCGAACGGCGCGCTCATCGACATCGCCGAGCTGCGGATCTTCGGCTCGCTCGAACTCGACCTGGACACGATCCTCGCGCGCGCCGAGGCGATCGACCCGGACGCGCACTCGCGCGCCTCGGTCATCCTCTTCGAGCGCGAGATCGACGCCGTCAAGGCGCTCGCCGAGCAGGAGGGCGCCGACGAGACCGCGCTCGCGCGGCGGCTCCTGGACGCGTGGGCGCTGCTCGAAGCCCCGGCGACCTCCCAGGCCGCCGCGGTCGAGCAGGCCTGGGTGACCGCGAGCTCGGCGTCCTGGGACAACACGAAGGACGCCGCCGCCAACGGCTGGTCGATGTTCGACGGCGACACCGCCACGTTCACCGACACCAAGACCGCGAGCGGCTGGGTCCAGGTCCTGCCCGAGGACGCGGCCTTCACCGTCGAGACCGTCCGCTTCCACCCGCGCTCGACCCACGTCTCCCGCGCGGTCGGCGTCCAGTTCCAGGGCTCCAACGACGGCGGCGCGACCTGGACGACCTTCGCCACGGTCACCACCGCGGCCGGGGGCTGGAACGAGATCGACCTCGCGGCGGCCGTCGAGTACGGGGCGCTGCGCGTGAACGCGCCCAGCGGCAACACCAACCTCGCCGAAGTCCAGTTCGTGGTCGCCGTCCCCGACCGCACCGGCCTGGACCTCCTCCTCGAAGAGACCGCCGCCCTGACCGAAGCCGACTGGACCGCCGAGACCTGGGCCGCGCTCACCGCCGCCCGCGAGGGCGCCCAGTCGGTGCTCGCCACGCAAGCGGAAGTGGACACCGCGGCCGACACCCTCGCCGACGCTGTGAACGGCCTCGAACAGGCATAACCGGTCGTCGAACACAGGGGCCCCGGCCAGGGATTTCCGGCCGGGGCCCTGCACTTTTCGGTCATCAGCGCCATGTCAGCGCGCTGTCAGCCACAGTGGGGATAGTTGCGGCATGAACGAGGGCCGCGGCTCCGGCGAACCAGGACGCCGGCCGCGCTCTCCCACCGCCACCACAATCCGCGCAAGGAGCCGAAGATGACCGTCGAACTCACCGCCCAGGACAAGTCCACCATCCGCACCGCCGCCTTCGGCGCCGTCACCCTCATGTCCTACGCGGGCATCGCGGGCTCGGCCCACAAGGTCGCCACCGGCGGCAGCCTCGCCCTCGCGGCCGCCACCGGCGCGGTCGGCCACGTCCTCGCCGAGAAGAAGCGCGACTTCAAGCTCCAGGCGAAGTCCTCCGCCGCCCTCGCCGACCAGGTCCTCCCCGCCCTCACCGAATCGGTGAAGCTCCTCCAGGAGCAGGACCCCTCCGAGGCCGACAACTTCCGCCGCACGATCACCGTCGCCATCGACGCCGCCAACCGCGCCCACAAGGGCGAACCCAGCCCCACCATGGCCGAGATGACCCGCAAGATCACCGAGGCCCTGGACGCCGCCTGACCGACCCGCCGCCGAAGGCCCCGAACGCGTTCGCGCCGGGGCCTTCCGGCCTAGCTTGGGCCGATGACCGGCACGCGACTCTCACTGACCTCGATCACCGTCACCGCGCCCGACCTGCGGGCGCTCGCCGACTTCCAGCCCCAGGAAGACGTGCGGGTCCTCTTCGACCCGGCCGGCCACCCGCTCTGCCTCTTTCTTTGAGCCGCCGCGAACTCGGGAGACCGCGGGGAGGGGCCCGCTGTGCGAACATGGTCTCGACGCCGATCCCCGGGAGCCGTGATGACCGCTGAGCCGAACGAGTTCTCGAACCGGTTCGACCACTCCGTGATCCAGCAGCTCATCCAGGCCGGCGTGATCAACATGGCCGCGCCCGTGCCCGAGCGGCCCCAGGAGCGGCCGCCGCGGCCGCTGCACTGGGTCGACCGGGTGGACGACCTGGACCGCATCGGCACCCACCTCACCTCGGGTGACCGTGCCGCGGTCGTGGTGACCGGACCGGCCGGGATCGGGAAGTCCTCGCTCGCGGCGATGCTCGCCGAGCACCTGGAAAGCCGCTTTCCTGACGGCCAGCTCTACATCGACCTGGGCGGCGACGACCCCAAGAGCGCCATGCGCTCCGTGCTGTCCCGCCTCGGCGTGCCGAAGGACTTCATCCAGGACTCGTTCGCCGGCATGGTCAGCCAGTACCGGACCGCCACAAAGGACAAAGTGATCCTCGTCGTGGTCGACGAGGCGCCCGACCGCGAGACCGGCCTCCAGTTCGCCCCGGCCTCGGCCGGCGCCGGATTCCTGCTCATCGGCTACACGTGGCCCGCGGACATCGACGTCGTCCACCACGAGATGGACGCCCTCCCCTCCCAGCACAGCATCGACCTGCTCATCAAGATCTGCCCCGAACTCAGCCGGGCCGAGGCCGCCCGCTACATCGCCCGATTCGCCTGGAGCCCTGGCAAAGTCAGGGCCCTCGCCGGGTTCGTTCGGACGCGCGAACGCGCCGAGGAGGCGCAGCCAACCGAGCTGCGCGCCATCGCCGACTACTCCGCGGCGGAACTCCTCACCGCGACCGGCCAGATGCTCAGCCCCTCCGCCGCGTGGCTGTACGGACTCCTCCTCCGCATCCCCGGCGACGGCGTCGACGCCGGTGCGATCAGTGTTCTCGGCACTGAAGGGGTGTTCGCCGAACTGGTCGACGCCCAGCTCGCGACCCAGACGCAGCCAGGTCGCTGGCGCATCGAGGGACGACCGGTCGCCGACGGCCTCCCCATCGAATACCGGCACGTGATGCCCGCGCTCGTCGCCTGGTTCCGCACCCGGGCCCAGCACGCCGATGCCGAGGTGATGGGCGGGCGCATGCGCCTGGTCGACCTCGACCCCTCGTTCGCCTCCCAGCTGACCGCATCGGCGGCCGACCCGTTCGCCAAGCATGAAGGCCTGCCCTGGCTCAACGCCAACCGGCGGACCCTCACCGGCCTGGTCCGGATCGCGGCCCTCGCCGGTTGGAGCAGAGAAGCCTGCGCGATCGCCGAAGCGCTCTGGGCGCTGTTCACCAACGTGCCCCTACCCGAGGAGGCCGTCGCCTGCTACCGCACCGCGGTCGATGCGGCAGACGGTCCGATCGCCAAGGCCCGCATGCTCATCTGCCTCGGCCGCAGGCTCGTCGACCTCCACTCGTACGACGAGTCCGAGGCCGCGCTGAGGGCCGCGGTCGCACTGGCCGAGACCGTCGGCGGCGAGTCCGGGCCGACCCTGGCCTGCTCCGCCTTCGAACAGCTCGGCTGGCTCTACTACGTGCAAGAGCGTTGGGCGGAAGCCGAAACCGTGTACCGGCAGGCGCTCGCCATCGCCGAAGAGCTCAACCGAGCCCGCTCGCAAGCGCTGCTGCACAAGCTCATCGGCTTCGTCTACCGCGACCAGGGCCGCGGTGCCGAAGCGCGGACCGAGTTCGCGCTGGCGCTTCCCGAGTTCGAGGGCCGCAAGGACGAGCGGAACACGGCCGTGGTCGGATTCGAGCTCGCCGCGCTCGCGATCGCCGAAGGCGAGCAGACCGAAGTCGAGAAGGCCGACAACGCGATCGGCGTGATGCGCAGGCGCGGACTGGAGCGCGATGCCGCCAACGCCCTGGAGCGGCTAGGCGGTCTCCTCGACGGCGACGATCGTCGGCTGCGGCTCGAAATCGCGCTGGAGATCTTCGATCGCTTCAGCGAGCTTGACGCCGAACGGGTCCGAGGACTGCTGGGCTAGCAGGTCGTACACGCGCGACGGCAGCAGATCGAGCTGCCCCGGCGTCGCCTCGACCAGGAGGCGCGGACCGTTCCTGACCGCGATCAGCGCGGAGGCCCGCTCGCCGTCGCGCCGTTCGATTCGCACGCTCGCGACGCGGCAGATCGGATATGCGCTGAGCACGGCTTCGGCCGCGGGTCGAGCCTGCTCCGACGCGACCGAAACGCGATGGCGCAGAAGCACATTCGCCGCCGACCTCAGTCGGTCGTCCTCGTTCGCCACATCTGCGACCAGGTGGCCCGTGCGCTGGCCGTCCTGCGGGTTCGGCACCGAGACCGGGAAGCGGTCCCGGTCCGTGCACCGCCAAGAGGTCGTCGGCGCGTGCTCGGGAACGACCGCGGGGACCGGGACCAGCTGCGGCGCAGGCATAGACGGGGAGGCGAGGCCGAGGAGCCGGTAGGCGGCGGCGTGGATGCGGGCGGCCGGGCCCGGGTCGGGTTCTGCGAGGGCGTCGGCGAAGTCGAATTCGAGCGGGCCCTGATCGATGGCCCGGCGGATCTGAGGTGCGGCGGGCGCGGCGCTGTCGAATCGCGGGGCGGCCCGGCCGAAGCGGGCGAGGGGGAGTTCGGGCGGCATATTGGCGAAACCGAAGGCGGCCAACAGGGTCGGCACACCGAGAGCCGCGCCGTAGAACGTGACCGAGCCGTGGTCGCCGATGAGGCAGTCGGCGGCGGCGAGCACGGCGCGCCAGCCTTCGTCGGGCGGGATCATGATGAGGCCGTTGACGAGGTACGGCCGCAGCAGGCCGGTCGGGCTCGGGCCGCCGCCGAGGCTTTCGTTGGGGTGGGGGATGTAGGCGACGGCGAACTCGTCCATGGGCAGCTCGGCGAACAGGCGCTCGGGGAGGGTCTGGTCCCGGCGGGCCAGCGCGGTGAGGTCCCAGGAGGAGGAGAGGACCACGAGGCGGCGGCCGGGGGCGATGCCGAGGGCGGCGCGGTAGCAGTCGCGGAGGGCGGTGCCGGCGCGGAGGCGTTCGAAGCAGACGTCGCCGCAGACTTCGGCGTGCGGGAGGGCGTCGGGGCAGTCGACGGCGAGGCGGCGCAGCGCCGCCGGGCCGGGGAGGGCGAGGAGGTCGGGGGTCTGGCCGTGCGGGCCGCGGATCTGCTCGGGCGAGAGGCCGGAGACGCCGCTGAGCTCGGGCCGGAGGCGGTTGTGGCCGGCGCCGTGGGGGAGGGAGATGACGGGCGCGCCCGCCTCGTAGAGGCAGGGGTCGGGGCTGGAGGTGATGACCAGGTCCGGGCGCATGGCGGGGACGGCGGCCCAGGGGAGGAGCTCGATCCCGTTCCGGGCGGCGAAGTCGGGCGCGCCGGAGGCGAAGCGGGAGCCGGGGATGAGGGTGTAAGCGAGGCGGAGGCGGTCGTCGCCGGAGAAGAGCGGTTCGACGTCGTAGCGCAGTCGCGCGAGCGCCTGTGACGTCCGCCCGGCGACCGCGATCAGTCGGTGAGCCGGTCGCCGGTCGCCGGTCGCCGGTCGCCGGTCGCTATCGATCATCCTATTGCCAACCGGCCCTCTAACTCCTGAACGCGACGGCGTGTCGCGTCATCATGTTAACCGGCAGTTCGTGATCCGTCAGTTCGAACACGCCGAGTGGCGACCGCGATAGCATCGGCTGATGGCGGCGGGTGCGATTGCGGCGAGCGGGGCCTCAGCGGGGTTCACGCTGCCCGCGGTCTGCGCCGCCGCGATCGGGATCGCCACGGTCGCGGTCCTGTGGCGGCTGTACCTCCTTGCGACCCAATCCGAGACGGAGAACTCCACCGGCGGCGTCGCGAAGGCGCTCATGGTCGCCGGGGCCGCGATCGCCGCCGTCGGGTGCGTGCTCGTCTTCGCCGACCCGTTCGCGACCGCCGGGGCCGCCGCGATCGCGACCGTCCTCGGGGGACCCGCGGTCTCCCTCGTCGGCGACATCGCGGCCGGCCGGGCCGCCACCGGGAAGACGCCCGCCTCCAGGGCCGTCGCCATCGCCGCGCTCGCGATCGTCGCTCTCATCGGGTTCGTGCTGCCCGCGCTGGTGCTCGCCGCGCTCGCGTTCGCGGTCCTGCTGCTCCTCGCACTGGCCGCCTCGGGCTGGTTCCGGTTCCCGTCGCTGAGCGTGCGGGACTGAGGCCGTGCGCGCCCTCGTCCTCGCCGTCCTGCTCCTAGCGACGCTCGCCTACGGGATCGCCGCGAACGTCGGAGCCGGTGCGCCCCAAGGGTTCGCCGAGACCGACTGCTTCCACGTCGACGCCACGGGCGACATCGGCCCCTGCGAGGACGCCCCCGAGCCCGCGCCGACCGCCGCCGTGACCGCCGCGAACTGGGCCTGGTGGGGCCCGGCCGCCGCGCCCGTCGCGCTCGGGGCGCTCGTGCTGTGGGTGTGGCTGCGGATCAGCCGCGCCAGCGCATCGCGGGCTCCGAGGAGACCTTGAAGCCGATCTGCTCGTACAGGCCCTGGCCCTGCTCGGACGCGAGCAGTTCGACCACGTCCACGCCGCACTCCGCGAACCACGCCATCAGCGCGTCCATGCACGCGCGGCTGTAGCCGCGGCGGCGCCACTCGGCGTCGGTGACCACGTTGAACACCCAGCCGTACCGGCCGGTCAGGTTGTGCGGGCCCGGCAGCCGCTCGCTGATCACCCCGACCGCGCAGGCCGCGAGGCGCCCCGAGCCGTCGGGAGCGTCGATCACGATCGCGCACATGGTCGGCTCGTCCGCGAACAGGCGCCGCTTGAGGATCTCGGCCGTCGGGGCCTTCCACGCCGGGTCGCTCATGTCTACCCACGGCGCGAGCATGATCTCTCGCAGCCGCACGAGCTCGTCAATGTCGCCGGGTCCGGCGAGACGGGTGTCGGTCATGGCGCGAGTGTATGCCGGGCCCGAAACGGCCGCCGCGGGTTCCGTTGGCGCCCAAACCGTGCCATCATGGGCTCTATGTCCCGCCGCCCCAAGGACCTCACGCCCGAGCAGCTCCGCTTCGTCCCGCAGAAGCCCGTGCGCTGGCTGTCGCCGCGCACGCTCCTCGACACGAGCATGCGCTTCGGCCTGGCCCGCGTGTTCGGCGGCTACGTCGACAAGCGCGAGATCATAGGTGGCCGCGAGCAGCCGGTCTACGACCACTCGGGCGCCGAGGAGCTGTGGATCGACTACGTCGCGGACATCGGCGACGGCTTCAACGCGACCTACTCGATCGCGTACCTCATGGCCCAGGACGAGCTGGAGGTCGGCGGCGAGCGCCTGCCGCGCGGCTCGGTGCTCGTCATGGGCGGGGACGAGGTGTACCCGGCGGGGGACTGGGTCGAGTACGAGCAGCGGATGAAGGGCCCGTACCAGGCCGCGAACCCGGGGAGTCCGGTGGCGCTGTACGCGATCCCGGGGAACCACGACTGGTTCGACGGCCTGACCGCGTTCGCGCGCCAGTTCACCGAGGGCCGCACGATCGGCGGGTACCGGACGTTCCAGAAGCGGTCGTACTTCGCTTTGAACCTGCCGCACCGGTGGTGGCTGTTCGCGCTCGACGCGCAGTTCGACACGCACCTGGACCAGAACCAGATCGAGTACTTCCGCCGCGCCGCCCAGCAGTTGCAGCCCGGCGACCAGGTGATCCTGTGCGTGGCGCAGCCGTCGTGGCTGTGGACGGCCGACGACCCGCGCTCGTTCGACCGGATCGACCACTTCATCCGGGACGTGATCGCCGCGCGGGGCGCGCGCGTGCCGCTGATCCTCACCGGCGACCGCCACCACTACGCCCACTACTCCGAAGTGGACGGTGTGCGGCACCTGGTGGGCGCGGGCGGCGGAGGCGCGTACCTGTCGCCGACGCACACGCTGCCCGAGGAGCTGACCGCGCCGAGGCGCTCGGTGCCCGAACCCGATGCGCCCGAACGGGAGTACCGGCTCGCGCAGACGTACCCGTCGAAGGCGAAGTCGCTGAGCTACTCGTTCGGGATCTTCGGGCGCCTGCCGTGGCTGAACAAGGGGTTCGTGGCGCTCATGGCCGTGGTCTCCCTGATCGGGACGGTCTCGATCCTCGAAGGCACCGGCACCACGGTCGCGGCCGCGGCGGTGCTCATCGCCGCCGGGGTCGCGTTCGCGCACCCCGGCCAGGGCCGGCGCACGAGCCGGCACTACCTCCTCGGCGGGCTCCACGGCCTCGCGCAGGCGGTGCTGGCCTGGGGCGGGGCGCAGGTCATCAAGCAGTTCGACGACGTCTCGTTCTGGACCTACCTGATCTACCTGCCGCTCGCGGGGCTGGCCGGGACCTGGCTGGTCGGCCTCTACCTCGTGGTGGCGAACCGGTTGGGCGTCAACGCGAACGAGCTGTTCGCGGGCATGTCGGTGATCGACCAGAAGTGCTTCCTGCGCATCCGCGTGGACAAGGACGGCGCCACGGTCTATCCGGTCGGCCTCGACCGGGTCGGCCGCCATTGGGAGGCCGATCCCGAAGGGTCCGAGACGAGTTCGTGGATCAAACCGGTGGTGCCGCTGTCGCCGCGGCTCATCGAGCCGGGCTTCGGGGCCTCCCACCCGGTGCCCGCCGAGGAGCTCGTGCCCCGGCAGCATCCAGTGCGGCGCTTGGTGTCCCAGGCGTCCACCTGGTTCACCGGCCGCTGACCTACTGCGCGCGCGGCTCCGGCGGCGTCTCCAGGACCGCGTCGGGGCCGTGCCCGCCCTGGCCCATGAGCCGGTGCAGGGCCGGGCTGAACAGCGCCAGCACGATCGCGGTGAGGATCGCGAGCCCGGCGAGGATGTAGAAGAACGCCTGCTCGCCGACCTTCGGCACCAGGAACGCGTACGCCTGGCCGCCCAGCGGCGTGCCCACGGCCGGGCCGAGGAACCACACGCCCATCAACTGGCCCTTCAGGTTCGCGGGCGCCAGCTGCGTCGTCACCGACAGCCCGACCGGCGAGACGCACAGCTCGCCCCACGTCAGCAGCAGGTACACCACGACCATCCACCCCAGCGCCACCAGGACGCCACCGTCGGCGCGCCCTTGGAGCCAGCCGAGGAACACCCACGACAGGCCCGTCAGGCCCACGCCGAGCGCGAACTTGTACGCCGTCCCGAACTGCGCGCCGGCCTTGAGCCAGATCGCGCCGAAGATCGGCGAGAAGATCAGGATGAAGATCGAGTTGAGGTTCTGCACCCCGCCCGCGGGCAGGTGGAAGCCCCACGAGTCGAGGTCCACGGAGTTCGAGGCGAACGCGGTGAGGATCGAGCCCATCTGGAGGTACAGCATCCAGAACACGACCGACGCGATGAACAGGCCCACGTAGGCGCGCAGGCCGGCCTTCTCGGCGGCCGTGACGTCCTTGGCCTCGCCGAAGATGTAGATGAAGTACCAGACCGCGGCCGCGATCGACAGGATCGTGACCACGGTCGGGACCGTCGAGAGCGTGAGCGTCCCCGTCGCGGCCCAGACGGCGATCGCCACCGCCGCGATGACCAGCGCGATGACGACGATCCGCACGACCTTGCCGCGCTCGGCGTCTTCGAGCGGCCGCGAGGGCCCGATGCCGGTGCCCGTCAGGCGCGACCAGCCCCGCACGTACCACAGCAGGCCCAGCGCCATCCCGACCGCGGCCGCGCCGAAGCCCAGGTGCCACCGGTCGTCCCCGGCCAGGTACGGCGTCACGAGGATGCCGAGGAACCCGCCGAGGTTGATGCCCATGTAGAACACGGAGAACCCGGCGTCGCGCCGCGCGTCCGAGTCCCCGTCGTACAGGCGCCCCACCATCACCGAGATGTTCGGCTTCAGCAGGCCCGAGCCGAGCACCACCAGGAACAGGCCGAAGAACACCAGGCCCGGCCCGCTCACGGGGATCGCCATCGAGATGTGGCCGCACATGATGATCACGCCGCCGATGAGCACCGCGCGCCGCGCGCCCAGCACCCGGTCGGCGAGCCACCCGCCCGGCAGCGACGTCAGGTACACCGCGCCCGAGTACAGCGACGCGATCGGCACCGCGACCGTGTCGGTCAGCCCGAGGCCGTTGTGGAGCACGCTCGCGGTGAGGAACGTGAGCAGGATGCCCTGGAGCCCGTAGAAGCTGAACCGCTCCCACATCTCCGTCCCGAACAGGACGGCGAGGCCGCGGGGATGCCCGAAGAAGGTCTTCTCCCGACCGGCTGCGGGGTATTCGCGATGGGACATCTCCGGCCTCCCGTTTTCCTCGGCTGCGCTTGCCGGTACCCGGCGCGGCGTGCGCCGACACCTGCCGACGCTAACCGCTTCCCGTACCCGGGGCGGGCGAATCGGACAACCAGGCGTCCCCGAACGGATGCGCTGCGGTCATTTGTCTGATATGCACGGTTGGTTGGTCTACGATCCGCCCTATGAGCGACGATCCTTACTGGAACTCCGGGCAGACCGAGGAGCCCTCGGGGCGCTTCTCCGGCGGCGACCCCCTCGTGACCGACACCTTCGAAGGCTGGTGGCACGCCTCCTTCGACGTCGTCCAGCGCTCCTGGCGCACCGTCGGCCTCATCCTGCTCATCGGCGTGGTCCTGCCCCGCTGGATCCTCGGCGCCTACAACAACAACGTGCGCGCCCCCGAGAAGGACATCGTCGTCACCGACTGGGGGACCTTCGTCCGCGAGTACTCCCCGGGCGCGCTCGCCGGGTTCATCGGCCTCGTCCTCACCCTCGCCGTCCTCTACGTCTCCGGCTCGGCCGTCCTCGGCGCCGTCCGCACCGCCGCCGCCGAAGCCGCTGGGGGCTTCCTCAGCCTCGGCGAGGCGTTCTCCTTCGGGTTCAAGCGCGGCGGCAGGTTCTTCCTGTGGCTCCTGCTCGCCTGGGTCACCATCGCCGTCGGCCTCGTCCTGTGCGTCCTGCCCGGCCTGTGGGCGATCTTCGCGCTCAGCCTCATGGCCCCCGCCGCCGTCTTCGAGGCCCGCCGCAGCCCCTACGCCCGCTCGATCCAGCTCACGCACTCCGCGTTCTGGCCCGCGCTCGGACGCCTGTGCATCGTCGTCCTCGTCGCCATCGCCGCGAACCTCATCATCGCCCTCGTCGGCCTCCTGCTCGCCGGCCTGTGGCACGCGATCTTCGCCGGCTGGCTCGCCGCCGTCCTCACCATCGTCACCGAGGCCGTCATGGCGCTCCTGCTCCTGGCCCCGATGATCTGGATCCTCTCCGCCGCCCTGTGCACCTACGCCTGGCTGCGGGGCCGCGCCGAATCCGTCTCGGCCACCTCCCTCTCGGCCGAGGCCTCCGGCGCCGCCGCGCCCGGCGGCTACACCGGCCCCGGCGAACCCGGCCACCCGGGAGCACCCTCGCCGACACCGTGAATCCACAGCCGTATCGAAGGACGCCGGGGCGACGCCCCGGCGTCCGCGCTTTTCACCACGAGTTTCGTCCCCCGGATTGGCACTCTCAAGGCCAGAGTGCTATACCTGGTTCTGGCACTCGCCGCTGGGGAGTGCTAAGAACGCGATGAGGTGGTCGGGTCTGAGGGCCCACCGTCGCGGGTACGCCGCCTCACCGTCGACCACGAACGTTATCCGAAAGGAAGCCATAAGCCATGGCGAAGATGATCGCATTCGACGAGGAGGCTCGCCGCGGGCTCGAGCGGGGCATGAACACCCTCGCGGAGGCCGTCAAGGTGACCCTCGGCCCGAAGGGCCGCAACGTCGTGCTGGACAAGAAGTGGGGCGCCCCCACGATCACCAACGACGGCGTGTCCGTCGCCAAGGAGATCGAACTCGAAGACCCGTACGAGCGCATCGGCGCCGAACTGGTCAAGGAGGTCGCCAAGAAGACCGACGACGTCGCCGGCGACGGCACCACCACCGCCACCGTGCTCGCGCAGGCCCTCGTCAAGGAAGGCCTCCGCGCCGTCGCGGCGGGCGCCAACCCGATCGCCATCAAGAAGGGGATCGAGAAGGCCGTCGCGGCCGTCGTCGAGCACCTCCAGTCCACCTCCACCGAGGTCGAGACCGAGGAGCAGATCGCCAACACCGCGTCCATCTCCGCGGGCGACGCCACCGTCGGCGCCATCATCGCCGAGGCGATGGAGAAGGTCGGCAAGGAAGGCGTCATCACCGTCGAGGAGTCGAACACCTTCGGCCTCGACCTGGAGCTCACCGAGGGCATGCGCTTCGACAAGGGCTACCTGTCCGGTTACTTCGTGACCGACCAGGACCGCATGGAGGCCGTGCTCGAAGAGCCGTACATCCTCATCGCGAACCAGAAGATCTCCGCGATCAAGGACCTCCTCCCGACCCTCGAGAAGGTCACCCAGACCTCCAAGCCGCTCCTCATCATCGCCGAGGACGTCGACGGCGAGGCCCTCCCGACCCTCGTGGTCAACCGCATCCGCGGCATCTTCAAGTCGGCCGCCGTCAAGGCCCCCGGCTTTGGCGACCGCCGCAAGGCCATGCTCGGCGACATCGCCATCCTCACCGGCGGCCAGGTCATCTCGGAAGAGGTCGGCCTCAAGCTCGAGAACGCCGACATCTCCCTGCTCGGCCAGGCCCGCAAGGTCGTCATCACCAAGGACGACACCATCATCGTCGACGGCGGCGGCGACGAGGACGCGATCCAGGGCCGGATCAACCAGATCCGCGCCGAGATCGAGAACTCCGACTCCGACTACGACCGCGAGAAGCTCCAGGAGCGCCTCGCCCGCCTGGCCGGCGGCGTCGCCGTCATCAAGGTCGGCGCGGCCACCGAGGTCGAGCTCAAGGAGCGCAAGCATCGCGTCGAAGACGCCGTGCGCAACGCCAAGGCCGCGGTCGAAGAGGGCATCCTCGCCGGCGGCGGCACCGCGCTGGCCCAGGCCGGCGCGATCGCGTTCGACAAGATCGAGGCCGAGGGCGACGAGGCCACCGGTGTGGAGATCGTCCGCCGCTCGCTCGGCGCGCCGCTCCGCGCCATCGCCGAGAACGCCGGCCTCGAAGGCGGCGTCGTGGTGGAGAAGGTCCGCGGCCTGCCCGTGGGCCACGGCCTGAACGCGGCCACCGGTGAGTACGGCGACATGCTGGCCGCCGGCATCCCCGACCCGACCAAGGTCACCCGCTCGGCGCTCCAGAACGCCGCGTCGATCGCCGCCCTGTTCCTCACCACCGAGGCCGTCGTCGCCGACGCCCCGGAGAAGGAAGGCGCCGGCGCCGCCGGCGGCGGCATGGGCGACATGGGCGGCATGATGTAAGCAGCCCTTCGGGACTGCTCACTCAGGCCGACTGAGTACTGCGAGGGAGGACCGCTCACTGTAAAGTGAGTGGTTCTCCCTTTCTCTGTACTGGCTGCCAGTGCAGACGGCGCAGCCGCTGCGCAAGCGGCATACCGCCCCAACCACGGGCGGTATGCCGCGACGCGGGTGCGTGTCCGAATTGTTGGCGCCCAAGCCGATTCACGCCTCTTCACACCGTGTGCGACGAGAGCTACCCTGTCATCGTGCCCCCACACCCGTCGCCCCACCCAGCCGACTCGCTGCGCTCGTCTTCCCCCAAACCGGAGCGGCTCCGCCGCACTGGGCGTTCGGTACCCCTGCGGCCCCGCTCGGACCACCGGCTCGCCGCGCTCGCGTTCATGACCGGCATCCTCGCCGTGCTCGTCTTCACCTGCTACGTCGGCGGCACCGCCACCGAAGGCCGCATCGCCGAGCCCGACCCCTTCCCGGCCCTCCCCGAGGCCGAGCCTCCCGTGTTCCGCGAGGACGGCGACCTCCTCCTCGTCTGCACCGCCGACGCCGAGGACTTCACCGAACGCAACGAGGGCGTCAACTACAACGAGCGCATCGGCAACGAACGCCTCCAAGAGGACTGCCTCGCCGACGGCTACCGCGACCTCCCCGCCGCCATCGCCGCCGCCGCGCCCGGGATGCGCATCCAGGTCCTCCCCGGCCACTACACCGTCGACACCGCGATCATCGTCGAGACCACCGACCTCCAGATCGAAGGCCTCGGCGACACCCCCGACGACGTCCAGATCTCCACGCGCTTCGCCGCCGACACCGTCCTCACCGCCCACGCCGCCTCCGGCCTCTACCTCAAGGGCATCGCCTTCGGCCAGGCCCGCGACGCCGCCCTGCGCCTCACCGCCGTCGAGAGCGCCGCCCTCGTCGAAGTCGGTGCCTTCCAGAGCGACGGCGCCGGCCTCCACATCGCCGACTCCTCCGGCATCGCCCTCACCGACTGCCGCGCCGAAGCCGCCGACACCGCCGGCATCCTCATCGAGAACTCCAACGCCGACGTCACCGGCTGCGAAGCCACCGGCAACTCCGCCGGCCTGGAGATCCGCGGCACCGCCACCACCGCCACCGCAACCGCGAACCGCCTGCACGACAACACCACCGGACTCGTCATCGCCGAAACCGGCCCCACCGCCGAGGTCACCGCCTCCGAGAACGTCCTGTACGGCAACAACACCGACAACTACCGGCACCTCGGCACCGCCGCCTGCACCGACCCCGCGGCGCGCGACTGGGCCGACGGCGTCCTGTGCCCCGACCGCACCTACCCCTCCGGCGTCGGCATCCTCGTCGCCGACGGCACCGCCACCACCGTCACCGCCAACCGCATCTGGAACCAGCAGACCGCCGCGATCGCCGCCTGGGGCACCCCCGGCCAGGACCCCGGCCTCGGCGGCGACCGCAACACATTCAGCGACAACGTCTTCGGCGAACGCGAAGACGGCGCCCGCCACCGCAACCGCCTCGACCTGTGGTGGGACGGCACCGGCGTCGGCAACTGCTTCGACGAGCCCGGCACCTACCGCACCACCCCGCACGTCCTGCCGCCCTGCGGCACCGACACCGCCCGCGTCGCCGGCGACCCCCTCCGCTCCCTGAAGGTATGGGAATGCGGCCTCCAGGGCACCGACGACCTGTCCGCGACCTGCGACTGGCTCGGCGCCCAGTTCACCGACCGCCTCGAATTCCAGGCCGCCGTCGCCTTCGCCGCGGTCCTGCTGTTCCTCGCCGGCGCCGGCTGGCTCGGCGCCGCCCGCTCCCCGAACCCGCCCCGCGCGGGCGCGATGACCTTCTCCGCCATAGCGACCGGCTGCGGCGCCCTCCTCTTCGTCCTCGCCGTCTGGTCCGGCCGCGCCGACTACGAGGCCCTCGCGATCGTCCTGTGGGGCTTCGGATGGCTCCTCGCCGGGCGCTCCTGGTTCCGCTCCGGCGTGCGCTTCCTCGGCGGCTTCACGGTGATCATCGGCGCCCTCACCGTCCTCGACGCGATCGACCGCGGCATCGTCACCCTCGCCCCCATGCCCGTCTCCCCTGCCTGGCTGTGGATCGCCCTCCTGCCCTTGTGGACCCTCTTCGCCCTCGGCGCGGCCTTCGGCCCCCGCCGCGAACCCCCCGAACCCGTGCACGTCGAACGCACTCCGGTCACCGCCCCGGCCAACGACCGCTGGGACTGGTTAGGAAAAAATCGCGTACTGTAGCCCCATGACTTGGACCTGGAAGCTCGAAGACGCCGACGGCAACGCCATCGAAACCCCCGACAGCGACCTGGGCAGCCAGGGCGACGCCGAGTCGTGGCTGGGCGAACGCTGGCGCGAATTCGCCGACCAGGGCGCCTCGACAGCAGTCCTCCTGGAAGACGGCAAGACCATCTACCGCATGCCCCTCACCCCCGCCGAGGAGTAAACAGAGCGGCCCGCCCGCGCCGACCCGGCTCGGGGCCCGTTCCGCGACTGCCGAACCCCGCGAGTAGCGCCGGCCGTGCACCGCAGGCCCTGCTCTGCCTCCGCCGGACCCCGTAAGTAGGGCGGCCGTGCACTCCGGGCCCTACTCCGCCTCCGCCACACCCGAGCGACGGCAGACGTCCGGACACCGGCCCGCCCTCGCGGACTGTCGCACCCCGCTGGCACTCTTGCAGCCGGGGGCGACTACGAACCGACACCCCCGACCTCGGGGGAGGGCAAGGCGACCGCCGCCACCGTGACCGGCCGCCGCCCGAACCCGAGACCGGCCGCCGCTGCGCGCCGATACCCCGTCTTGTCGCACCCCGCAGGCACTCTTGCAGCCGGGGGCGGCCGCGGACCGACACCCCCGACCTCGGGGGCCGGAGAGGCGAGCGTCGCCGGTCCGCGCCTGGCCGTAATAGGCTGGGCTGCGTGACCACAGCCGGCACCCTCACATTGACCGCCACCCGCGCCCGCGCCGCACTCGACGCGCGGCGCGGCATCGTCCGCCTCCACCCCGAGGCCCTCACCGCACTGGGGCTGCGCCCCGGCGACCCGGTCGGGATCACGGGGCGGCGCGCGACCGCCGCGATCGCCCTCGAAGCCGACCGGTACGCGTCCCGCCGCGCGCTCTACGCCGACGACCTCACCCTCGGCAACATCGGCGCCCGCGACGGCGACCCGGTACGGCTCGCCCCGATCGCCCTGGCGGCCGCCGACCGGGTGGTCCTGTCCGGCCCGGCCTCCGCGGTCGCCGTGGTCGACCCGGACACGCTGCGCCTGGCCCTGCTGTCGAAGGTCGTCTGCGAAGGCGACGACGTGTCGCTCCTGCCCATCGAACTCGGCTCCTCCGCCCGCGAGGCCGTCACCGCCACCCGCCGGACCCTGAACAACACCCTCGGCATGGGCTGGACCACCATGGTGCTCAACGTGGTCGAGTCCGAGCCGGCCAGCGGCGCCATGATCACCTCCGACACCCGCGTCGAGTGGCTGAACGAGGTCCGCACCGCCGTCGACCTCCCCTCCGACCTGCCGCTGCCCGCCGGGCGCACCCCCGGCACCCGCATGCCGGCCACCTACGGCGGCACCGCCAGCGCCGCCCGCCCGCGCGCCGAGGCGCGCGCTCCGCTCGCCGATTCCCGTGCGCCCGAAGCGGTCCCGGGCGTCGCCACGATCCCCTACGACGAGCTCGCGGGCGCGAAGATCCCCGCTGAGGAGCTGCGCGAGCTGCTCGACCTCGGGTTCAACCACCGCGAGGTCCTCAAGGTCGTCGGCACCGACATGGCGCTGGGCGTGCTCGTCTCGGGCCCGTCGGGCGCGGGGAAGGCCACGATCGTCCGCTCGGTCGCCGAGGCGGTCGGCGCGGGCGTCAGCGAGGTGTCCGGCTCCGATCTGGCGGCCCTGGAGGCGAACGCCGCGGCCGACCGGCTCCGCTCGGCCGTCGCCGCGCTCACCGTCCCCGGGGTGCTGCTGGTCCGCGGGGTCGAGCACCTGGCCCCGGCCGGGCGGCGGACCCCGTTGGGCACCATGTTCTCCCGCCTCGTCGAGGAGGTCCTCGCCGAGCCGGGCGAGCACGCCGTGGTGTGCACGACCACGAGCGTCGAGGACGTCGACGCAAGTCTGCGCCCGCGCTTGGAGCACGAGGTCGTCGTCCCGATGCCCGACGGCGAGGCCCGCCGCGACCTGCTCGTGTACTTCACCCGCTCGATGAAGGTCGCCGAGGACGTGAAGCTGGAGTCGGTCGCGCACCGCGCCCCTGGCTACGTCGCCTCGGACCTGGCCGTCATGGTCCGCGAGGCCGGCGTGCGGGCCGCCTTGCGCGCCAAGGAGGGCGGGGCCACCGCGCTCCAGAACTCCGACTTCGACGGCGCCCTGGAGTCGGTGCGCCCCACCAGCCTCGCCGGGGACTCGGTCGAGCTCGGCGGGCTCACGCTCGCCGACGTCGGCGGCATGGAGCCCCTGAAGCAGACCCTCACCGAGACCGTGCTGTGGCCGCTCACCTACCCGGACGCGTTCACCCGCTTGGGGATCGAGGCCCCGCGCGGCATTCTCCTGTACGGGCCCCCGGGCTGCGGGAAGACGTACATCGTGCGCGCGGTCGCGGGGGAGGGACACGCGAACGTCATGAGCGTCAAGGGTTCCGAGCTGCTGAACAAGTGGGTCGGCGAGTCGGAGAAGAACGTGCGCGAGCTGTTCCGCCGCGCCCGCCAGGCCAGCCCGACCCTGATGTTCTTCGACGAGCTCGACGCGCTGGCCCCCGTGCGCGGGGCCGGCACCGACGGCGGCACGGCCGACCGGGTGGTCGCGGCCCTGCTGACCGAGCTCGACGGGGCCGAGGCCCTGCGCGACGTCGTGGTCGTGGGGGCGACGAACCGGCCCGACATGATCGACCCGGCCCTGCTGCGCCCGGGCCGCCTGGAGCGCCTCGTCTACGTGCCCCCGCCCGACGCGCGGGGCCGGGCGGACATCCTGCGCTCCAACGCGAAGAACGTGCCCTTCGCCGAGGACGTCGACCTCGACGCGGTCGCCGACGAGCTGTGGCTGTACTCGGCCGCCGACTGCGCCGCGCTCGTGCGGGAGGCCGCGCTGACGGCGATGCGGGAGTCCCTCGACGCGAGCATCGTCACGGCCGCCCACGTCGAGCAGGCGATGGAGCGGGTCCGGCCCAGCCTGGACCCCGAGCAGCTCGAATACCTGGAGAACTACGCGAGCAACCGCGAGGGCTGACCCGGCCGCGGCCCGTCGCGGTGCCCGGGTAGGCGGGTTCGGCGACCGGGCCGCATGTTGCGGTGGTCCGTGTCGGGCGGTGCTGCAATGGCGGGTTCATATGGTCGGGCCAGCCGGTCGCGGTGGCCTGCGTCTGCCTGTCGGCTGTGCCGTCCGGCCCGTGTCGGGCGGGTCGGTGCGGTCCGGGTGGGTGTTGGTTGTTGCGGGCGGCCGGCCTCGTCAGGTCGGCCGCCCGCGTGCTCCGCGCGGAGCGGGTGGTATCGGCGGGGACCCGGTGCGCGGGTGGCTTCCCGTGCTCGGGCCTCGGTATGGCGACGTTCGCGAAATCCCCTCTGTCGCCGCCATCCCGCCGATAGCGGATGACGTTTTTGCTATCTACTACAACAGGTAGGGGTCCCAAGTGTCGAATGCGAAGAATCTACTTGTGGATAACTCTGTGGATGGGTTTGCGGGCGGGCTTGCGGATGGGGTTCGGTGCTCTTAAACGTGAGCGGTGCTCTTGCTTTTTTGATCGGAGTGTGAGATCGTTGTTCTTAAGAGAGAGCACTGCTCTCTTTCGAGGGCACTGAGAGAGGGAACTCCCATGACCGACCACGTCATCCTCGGCAAAGGCCAGATCGGCTCCACCGTCGCCGCGATCCTCGCCGAGCGCGGCGAGCGCGTGCGGGTCCTCAGCCGTTCCGGCGGTGCGGACCTGCCCGGGATCGAGCACGTCAAGGTCGACGCCCGTGACGCCGCCGCGCTCACCGCGGCGACCAAGGGCGCCGACGTCATCTACAACTGCGCCAACCCCGCCGGCTACCACCGGTGGGCCGAGGAGTGGCCGCCCATGTTCGCCGCGATCCTCGCCGCCGCCAAGGCCCACGGCGCGGGACTGGTCAACACCGGCAACCTCTACGGCTACGGCCCGGTCACCGAGCCGATGACCGAGCGCACCCCGCTCCGCTCCCCCGGCCACAAGGGCCAGATCCGCATCAGGATGTGGAACGACGCCATGGCACTCCACGAGAGCGGCGACCTCCGCTTCACCGAGGCCCGCGGCTCCGACTACTTCGGCCCCGGCGCCCTCGCCGACGCCATGGTCGGCGAGCGGATCGTTCGCCCCGTCCTCGAAGGCAAGGGCGTCAGCGTCCTCGGCGACCCCGACGCGCCCCACTCCTTCACGTACATCCCCGACGTCGCCCGCGCCCTCATCCGCCTCGGCGGCGACGACCGCGCCTGGGGCCGCGCCTGGCACGTACCCACCGCGCCCGCCGCCTCCCAGCGCGAGCTGATCCGGGCCATGGCCCGCCTCGCCGGCCGCGGCCCCGTCCGGATCTCCCGGATGCCGTGGTGGTTCCTCATCAACGTCGTCGGCCTCGTTCAGCCCGCGATGAAGGGCATGGCCGAGACCCGCCACCAGTGGGACGGGCCCTACCTCATGGAGTCCTCCGACTTCACCGACACGTTCGGCGACGAGGCGACCGGCACCGAGGCCGCCATCGCCGAGACCCTCGACTGGTGGCGCGCCCGCCTGGCGTGACGACAGGAGTTGGCGCACAGTTCACCCGGGCGCCGGCAACCGTCCACATGCTCGGAGCGTTCTCCCCTCAGAGCCACGCCCGCGCCCACAGGAGAGTGAGCCCATGCGCCCGAACCCCGTCGCCGCCCTCAAGCGCCGCCTGCGCGCCGCCGCCCCCAGGTCCGCCGACTTCCTGCACGTCATCGCCACCCGCCACGGGATCGGCGTCTTCGACGAGCAGTGGTTCGCCTACCGGCAGCTGATGATGGAGCACCTGACGCTCGCCTCCCTCGACGCCCAGGAGGACCGCGACTTCACCTGGGTCGTCGCGGTCGACCGGGACATGCCCCCGCAGGCGCGCAAGCGCCTCGACGCCCTCGCCGAGGGCCGCCCCTACCTGCGCATCGCCGAGACCGAGCTCAAGCGCGACTTCGTCCCCGACCTCGCCGCCTGGACCCGCTCAGAGGCGAAGGCGCGCAAGAAGGGCTGGGTCCTCACCACCCGCCTCGACGATGACGACGCGATCCACCGCGGCCTGGTGGCCCGCCTCCACCAGGAGGCCGCGGCCTACCTCGCCGCGGGCGACAAGGCGCCCGCGATCTTCTCGCCCGTCCTGGGCTGCAACTGGGTCCCGCAGCAGGCCGCCGGGCACCGCGCCTACCACCACAGCCCCTCGATCGGCCTGAGCCTCCTCGAACACGCCGGGGACCCGGGCACGGTGTACCGCAACAACCACCGCACCCTCGCGCAGGTCCTCGCGCCCTGGAACTACAACGTGCGCCACCTCGACGGCGAGACCCCGTGGTGGCTGTACGCCCACACCGGCCTGTCCCACATGCAGAGCGAGGGCAGCGACCGCATGGACAAGGTCACCGGCCACCGCCGCGCCTTCAAACTGGACGCGGCGCGACTGGCCCCGTTCGGCATCACCGCCGCCGGGGCCAGGATCATCCGCGAGACCCCCGAGCCGCAGGTGAGCGAGAGCCTCTTCGAGCTCAACCGCCGCGGCCTCGACCTGGAGGACGAGATCCACGGCCTGCGCGAGGCCGCCCGCGGCGGCGACGAGGCCGCGCGCGGGCGCATCGCCGAGCTCCACGCCGAGCGCCGCCGCATCCACGAGCGGCTGATCCGCTAGGCGAGCCTGTTCTGGCCGAGCTTCTTCTGGAACACCGTCTCGTGGCCCGCGAGCCGGTACCCGACGGCCTCGTTGATGGCGATCATCTGCGAGTTCGACTCCGCGTTCCCCGTCCACACGTAGCGCATCCACGGCCGCATCGACTGGAGCCGCCGCTGGTTGGCGATCTTGAGGATCGTGCCGAGCCGGTGCCCGCGGAAGCGCGGGTCGACGATCGTGTTGCCCTGCCAGCAGTGCCGCTCCTCGGCGCCGTGGACCTGGATCTCGGTGAACCCGGCGACGTCGCCGCTCTCCTTGTGCACCACGACCGCCTGGATGTTCAGCTGGCCGCGCTGGCGCCGCTGGCGCTCCCACAGGCGCACCGTGTCGGCGGTGATCCGCCCCTCCTGGAGGTCCCAGTCGCCCAGCGGCATGTCGGTGTACATGCGCGCGTGCAGGTACGCCATGCCGTCGATGACCCGCTCGGGCGGGACGCCGTGGAACGCGATGAGCTCGAACCCCTCGGCCTTCGCCCAGCACTCGTCCCACAGCCGGTCCTCGGCGTCCTCGTCGACCGTGGCGAGCTCGCACACGCGCACGGCCGCTTCCAGGGAGCGCTCGTAGCCGTTGTCGATCAGGAACGGCCCGCCGTCGCCGCGGACGTCGGGGGACTCCTCGTGCGGGACGGCGAGCCAGGTGGAGACCACGGTGCGCCCGTCCTCGGCCGCGCGGTCCTCGGCGTGGCGCAGCAGGGCCGAGCCGATGCCGTGGCGGCGCGAGCCGGGCCGGACGCCGGCCTCGAAGCCCGCGAGGTGGGTGTTGTCGCGGTCGCCGAGGTGCAGGTTGAGGTAGCCGAGGACCTCGCCGTCGCAGACGGCGGCCCACTTCTCGCGGCGGACGTCGGGGTCGGGGACGACCAGCGCGGCGAGGGCGCCGAGCGGGTGCCACGGGCTCAGGCCCTGGAAGTCGTGCTCCTGCACGGACTCCTGCGCTTCGAGCCAGGACTGGACGAGCGGGCGGTCGGAGGGGTCCACCCGGACGATGTCGAAATGCGTCATGGCCCGAGCCTGGCAGAGGTCCCCGGGCGCGGGCAAGCGGATAGCGTTTGCGACGCCGAGAAGGTTTGGGGGAGCGGCGTTCCGGTTATTCACAGAACGGGGACGCGATGGTCGGGAGACCGCAGTTCCTGACACCGGCTGGCGCTGCTCGACACGTTCTAGCCCCAGGACTCGCAGTCAACCGGGTGAGTGGCGACAGGACGTCTGCGGCCTCCCGCAAGAAGAATTCTTGCTCATTCAGTGAATACGGTCAAGACCCGAACTTCTCTTCTTTTTGTCGGGTACCCGACACTCCACTTCACATCGGTCACTGAGAGTGATAATTTCAGGAGTTCGGAAAGCGTTTGACTCGCCCGGATTCCGAACCCCTCACTCCACTTAAGATTGCAGGAGTCCGGCTTCTTTCGCCGCCTTCAGCGACGGCTTCACCGTATGCGTCGGCCCCACCAGGGACGACACGGCGTCCAAAGTCTTCAGGCCCTCACCGGTGTTGTAAATGACCGTCTCCGCCTCCGGGTCGAGCCGCCCCGCTTCCAAGAGCTTACGGAGCGTAGCGACCACGACGCCGCCGGCCGTCTCAGCGAACACTCCCGTCGTCGCAGCGAGGAGCTTCACGCCGTCGCGGATCTCGTCGTCGGAGACCTTCGCCATCCCGCCGCCCGTCGAGCGGCACGCCTCGATCGCGTACGGCCCGGCCGCCGGGTCGCCGATGTTCAGGCTCTTCGCGATCCCGGTGGGCTTGACCGGGGTGATCACGTCGGTCCCGGCGTCGAACGCGTCGGCGATCGGGCTGCACCCGGCCGACTGCGCGCCGAAGACCCGCACCTTCCCCGGCTCGGTCAGGCCGATCTCCGCGGCCTCCTCGAACGCCTTGTGGATCTTGGTGAGCAGCTCGCCCGAGGCCATCGGGACCACGACCTGCTCCGGCAGCCGCCAGCCGAGCTGCTCGGCCACCTCGTACCCGAGGGTCTTCGAGCCCTCGGCGTAGTACGGGCGGATGTTCACGTTGACGAACGCCGTCGACTCGAACTCGTCGGTCTCGGTCAGCTCCGAGCACAGCCGGTTCACGTCGTCGTACGAGCCCTCGACGGCCACGAGCGTGCCGCCGTAGATCGCCGACTGCACGATCTTGCCCGGCTCCAGGTCGGAGGGAATGAACACGATCGACGGCACCCCGGCGCGGGCGGCGTGCGCCGCGACCGAGTTCGCCAGGTTCCCGGTGGACGCGCACGCGAACCGCTCGAACCCGAGCTTCACGGCCGCCGACACCGCGGTCGAGACGACCCGGTCCTTGAACGAGTGGGTCGGGTTCGCGGAGTCGTCCTTGACCCACAGCTTCCTCATGCCGAGGGCCTTGGCCAGGTGCTTCGCGTCGATGAGCGGGGTCAGGCCGGGGTTGAGGCTCACCCGGTCCTCGGGGTGGACGCCGACGGGCAGCAGCGGGGCGTACCGCCAGATGTTCTGCGGGCCGGCCTCGATCTGCTCCCGCGTCACCTTCGCGAGCTCGTCGAGGTCGTAGTCGACTTCGAGGGGCCCGAAACACTGCCAACAGGCGTGCTGGGCGACCAGGTCGTAGGTGGCGTTGCAGTTGCGGCAGACCAGGCCCTTGGCGGGGCTGTCGGCGAACAGGGCATTGGACATGCGGAAGCCTCTTCCTCATCTTTCCCGCTCGCGGCGGGCCGGATTTGGCACCTGCCGACCGAAGTCGGTGGTTGCCGCAGCGTCGCAGGGCCGGACCCCTCAGCTGCTCTGGATGAAGTACGAGCCGAATGCTACGGGCGTGTTGCGCCGATCGGCAACCGCAGTTCCAGTTTCCGAGACGGGTTCATCGCTGAGCGTTCGTCGCCAGCCACACCGCGCGCGCGTCGGCGGTCCCGGCCACGTCGTGGACCCGCACGCCCCACGCGCCCGCCTCGAACGCCAGCACCGATGTCGCCAGCGTCGCCGCCTCCCGCTGCCCCACCGGGCGCGGCTTCCCGCTCTCGTCGCCCAGCAGCCGCCCCAGGTACGTCTTGCGCGAGGATCCGAACAGCACCGGGTACCCCAGCGCCACGAACTCGTCCAGGTGCGCCGACAGCCGCCAGTTGTGCTCCGCGGACTTCGCGAACCCCAGCCCCGGGTCCAGGATCAGGTTCTCGCGGTCCACGCCGTTGTCCAGCGCGGCCTCCACCCGGTCCTCCAGCTCGGCCTTCACGTCGGCCACCACGTTCTCGTACCGGGCCAGCAGCTGCATGTCCGCCGAGTGCCCCCGCCAGTGCATGAGCACCCACCGCACGCCCGTGTCCGCCACGACCCGCGCCATGTCCGGGTCCGCCAGGCCGCCCGAGACGTCGTTGACGATCGTCGCGCCCGCCTCGATCGCCGCCGCCGCCACGGCCGCCCGCGTCGTGTCGATCGACACCGTCAGGCCCCGCTCGGCAAGCGCCGCAACGACATCGACCACACGGGACGTCTCGGTCACCGCGTCGACCCGCTCGGCTCCCGGCCGCGTGGACTCCCCGCCGACGTCGATGACGTCCGCGCCGTCGGCGCCCATCTGCTCGCCGTGCGCGACCGCGTCGCCGAAGTCGAGGTAGCGTCCGCCGTCGGAGAACGAGTCGGGGGTGATGTTGAGGATCCCCATGATCTGCGGGCGGGCCGGGGCCGCTCCCGGGACGCTGTGCGGTGTGGTCACGGCATCGACGTTACCCGCGCCGGGCGCGCGAACGCTTCGCATTAAGCCAGGTCCGTGAGGTCGAGCACGTGCCACACCAGGAGTTCGCCGGTCCCAGTGGACCACCACAGGCACCTCGCATCGGCGCCCGTCTTTCCCGCACTGGACGCGACCAGGTACGCCTCGCCCGCTTGGAGGTCGAACAGCGTCACCTCCGCCGCGTCGCCCGCGGCGGCCCGGTGCTCCACGAGCGGCTCGAACCGGTCGATCAGTCCCACATCGGGGGACACCGCGGACGTGAAGCCCTCGGCCACCGTCACCCGGTCGGTCCCGTCTGGACGGATGAGGTCCACCCGCGCGCCGTCCTCGGCGTTCACGATGAGCCGGCACCACGTCGCCGAGCACAGCGTCAGCTCCTCCGAACCGGAGAAGACCTTCACGCCCGCACCGGTGTCGGTGCGCACCAGCTGCGCCCCGCCGAGCGAGTCGGACCCGGCGCTGGCCAGCCACGGCCACGCCGCCGCCTGCCACGCGCCCAGGTGCCCGGTCACCTCGACCTCGCCGCCGCCGACGGGGATCGACCGGTGCTCGGTCACCAGCGCCCCGCCGCGGGCGGTCGAGAGCCAGTGCAGCCCTTCGGCCGCGAACTGGAGGTCGTACGCCGACCCCGAGGCGATCACGTCCCCGGTGTCGGCCGTCAGCAGCGCGGCCTCGCCCGGCCGCCCGTCCTCGCCGCGCGGGGCCGTCCACAGTTGCGAGACGACCCGGCCCTGCTCGTCGGGGACCGAGGAGATCCACGCCAGCGTCGTGTCGGTGGCCGCGGCCGCGATGACGCCCGGGACCCCGCCCGGTTCGGCGACCGCGGTCAGTACCGCGTCCCCGTTCTCGTCGAGTTCGACGTACAGGAGGCTCCCGGCCTCGTCGGTGCCGAGCGCCGAATCCGCGTCGAGGACGTGCAGGGGCGTCCACGCCCGGCCGTCGACGACACCCGGCCAGTCGACCGGTTCGGCGTCCCACGTCTCCCACACCGTCGGCGCCGCCACCGGGACCTCGGCCTCGGGCCGGTCGGGGGACGGCCACGCGAGCCAGGCCAGGGCGAGCACCGCCGTCCCGGCCAGGGTGAGCCGCTGCGCGGTGTCCAACGGCGGTCAGTCGCGTTCGCGGGACTTGTACAGGTAGAGCAGGCCCGCGCCCACGCCCGCGGCGGTCGCCGCGGGCAGCGCGAGCTTCGCGGCGCGGCGCCCGCGCCGGTAGTCCAGGACCGGCCAGCCGTGGTGGCGGGCCTGGCGGGCCAGGCGCGTGTCCGGGTTGACGGCGATGGCGCGGCCGACCTTCCGCAGCATCGGCAGGTCGTTCGCCGAGTCGGAGTACGCGGTGCACTGCTCCAGTTCGAGGCCCCGCTCGGCCGCGAGCTGGGCGATCCCCTCGGCCTTCGCGGGCCCGTGCATGAGGTCGCCGACGAGGCGGCCGGTGTAGCAGCCGTTCTCTATCTCGGCGATCGTCCCGAGCGCGCCGGTCAATCCGAGGCGCGAGGCGAGGACCCCGGCGAGCTCGACGGGGCTGGCGGTCACCAGCCACACCTCCTGACCGGTCTCCAGGTGGCGCTCGGCCAGCCGGCGGACCGGGGCGAGGATGCGCGGGGAGATGTCGCGGTCGACGACCTCCTCGCACAGGGAGCGCATCTCGTTCACCGGGAACCCGGCGACGAGTTCGAGCGCGGACGACTTGATCTGCGAGATGTGCCCGTGGTGCTCGACGCCCTGGAACTTGAACCGGGCCTGCTTCCAAGCGAAGCCGAGGATGTCGCGCCCGGACAGGACGCCGTGGCGGGCCAGCGCCCGCGCCAGGTAGTACGTGGAGGCGCCGTGCATGAGGGTGTTGTCGACGTCGAAGAACGCCGCGGAGGGGATGTGGGCGAGCTCGTCCTCGCCGGGGGCGGCGGGCTCGACGACGACGGAGTGGGCGTTTGACTGCGTGCGAGCGACGCCGCCGCCCCGCACGGCTGCCGGGCGGGGTGTGGCGGAGGCGCTGGAGGAAGCCTCGATCTCAGACACCCTAAAAGCCTACAAGCCCAAGGCAGACGCCCTGTAACGCGAGGACGCGAGCCCGGTGAATTTCCAGTGTGGCCTTGGTTATGTACGACCCCGGTCGGGTATGGACGGGATCGCGTTCCGAGGCCGCCGCTGGGGGGAAACGCCGTGTTCACCCCGTGTGCGAGGGGCCGGGTCGCCTGACGGCTCCCCGGCCCCGCTCCGCACCTTGCACCTCGGCCGCACTAGTGCGGCCGGTGATCAATCGAACAGGTCCGAGATGATCCCGGTCAGTTCGCCGAGGACGTCGTCCTCTGTTTCGGCCCCCGTGGTCTCCCCGTCCGCGGCGGGGCTGCTGGCCCCACCGGTGGTCGGGTCGGACGCCGGGGTGCCCTGGTCGTCGGCCTCGCCGCCGGTGGCGGCGTCCGCGTCGGTACCGGACCCGGTCTGCTCGCCGCTGCCGGGGTCGCCGCCCGCCTCCTCCCCGGTGCCCGAGCCTGCGCTCGGGTCCGCGGGGCTGGTGGCGTCGACGGCGTTCTGCGCGCACGCGCCCGGGATCGGGCCGAGCTCGTCGGCGTCGCCGCCGGCCTCGGTGCAGTCGAGGGCGCCGCGCAGGTCCACCGACCGCTGCGCCGCGGCCTCCAGCACGGACACGAGTTCCTCGCCCGCGTCCTGGGCCTCGCCGTCGAGCCCGCTCACCAGGTCGTCGAGCACCCAGCGGTGCTCGTTGGCGAACAGGTCGAGGTAGTCCAGGGGCGCGGGGTCGTCGCTGGACACCGCGACCTCGCCGAGGAGCGCGCTCGCGCTCTTCAGCTCCGAGGCCGCGTCTTCGAGCGCGTTGGCGGCCGCCTCGTCGTCGTCGGCGACGAGCGACGCCTCCTGGATGCGCGTGCGCGCGAACTCCAGGTACAGCTGCGCGCGGCCGAGGTCGTTGCCCGCCAGGGCGAGCTGCGCCCGCTCGGTGGAGCGCTTGACGTTGTAGAGCGTCTCGCCGGGCAGCGCGTCGCCGGAGGCCGCGGAGACCCCGGAGATGGCAACGGTGCCGGTGAGCAGCGCCGCGACGATCGCGAGACGCCGGCCGCCGCGGGGGCGGCGCGGGAACATCTCGTCGAGGACGGGCGCCCGCTTCGTCTCGGGGACGGCCGCGCTGGCGCGGTGCCTGGCGGTGACGCCGATGCCTTCTTCGGTGGCGACCGCCATGAGCCTTCTGCGGGTGGCGTCCTGCCAGTCCCGCGAGGGCCTGCTCGCGTTGAAGAGCTGGTCGCCCAGCCCGCCGAGCCGCTCGGTGACGCCGACGAGTTCGGCGAATGCTTCTGCTGACGCACCCGATGCGTCCGCGCTGCGGCGCGAGTGAGGGAGGGTGGGACCGTCGGAGTCAAGCAGCCGCGCGAATTCCTCCGCGCGACGGCGCTCCATAGGGTTCAATGTCACCGGGCACACCCCCTCTCACTGCATGGATCCTGCTCCTGTACTGAGAACAACGCACGAGTAGCCCCTGAGGTTACGGTTCGCCGCGAACCTTGCGTTTCGGACCACATCGTCCTCGTCACGGAAGGGCCTCGCGGCGGTATCGGGCCGGTAAAGGGCCCTGACCTGGCAGTTCCAGTCCGCCGTGAGGAGGCGGACCGTCGATTACGGGTTGGGGGGCCGGAGCCCTCGGGAACGGGTGGTGTCGGGTTCCGGACACGGGCCCGGACGGGGATTGCGGGGATCGGACGGCCTCTCAGCCTCGGAAGCCGTCGGGCAGCAGCCGGGCGAGCGTGCGCACGGCCCGGTACTGGAGCGCCTTGACCGCGCCCTCGTTCTTCTGCATGGCGCGGGCCGTCTCGGCGACGGTGAACCCCTGGAGGAACCGCAGCACGATGCATTCCTGCTGGTCGGGGTTGAGCTTCTTGACCGCCGTGAGGAGCGTCGCGTTCGTCAGCTTCTCCAGTGCGGCGGTCTCGGGGGAGGTCGACGGGTCGTGGTCCTTCTCGTCCGCGCCGAGCACGTCGGGCTTGACGATCTCCAGCCGGTAGCGGCCGGACTTGAAGTGGTCGACGACGAGGTTCCGCGCGATGGTCACCAGCCACGCGCCGAACGCCCTGCCCTGCCAGCTGAAGCTGGAGATCCGCCGCAGCGCGCGCAGGAACGTCTCGGACGCGAGGTCCTCGGCGAGCTGCGCGTTGTTCACGCGGAAGTAGATGTACCGGTAGACCGTGTCGCTGTACCGGTCGTAGATCTCGCCGAAGGCGCCCGGGTCGCCGTCCTGGGCGCGCGCGACGAGGTCGGCGACCTCGTCGCCGTCGACCTGGTCTTCGTGCTGCTGGTCGGCGCCGCGCTGCTCGGCGGTGCCTCCCGCCGTGCCGCCGGCGCCCGGACCGGTGCCGCGTCCGGGCCGCACCTGGTGCTGCTCGGCCGTACCGGTGTCCAGGCTCAGGACCGTCCACACGGCCTGCTTGAGGCGCTCGAAGGTCGGGCCGGGGAGCCTCGTCAGGGCGTCGGCGATCGAACCGGAGCGGAAGATGGGGGCGATGTCTGCTGTGAGCACTGCCGAGTCGTGGCTTGCCACAGCCAGGGTCGGTGCAATACCGGGCACTAGTGGCCTCCTCGTGTGAGGGGTCGTCGGGCCGAGTCGAGCGAACGGGTCCCGCAGGGACTGACCCGCCTGAGTCTAGAAATCAGCGGGGCCTTCGACGCGTATTTGCGATCGGCGTGTCGCGCTCGGTGACGGGTTCGGACGGGTTGATGTCGGCGCGCGCCCGGTGCGCCGGCGTACCCTTCGTTGCGGGGGCGGAATCCCACCATTACCTCCCCAAACGTTCGGTGGTCCGCGGCCGCGGACCTGTTGTGCCTCAATAGTGAGCGAGGAATGACGGAGGGTGTCGCACAAGCTGTGCGATCCCGTCCGCCTTTTCATTTCGACGGAGGGAGCAGGGTGAACAGGCTGACGCTGCTGACTACAAGGGAGTGCCATCTCTGCATCGCGGCGCGCGAGGCGCTCGATCGGGTGAGCGCCGAGACCGGCGAATCCTGGTCCGAGGTCGACGTCGCCGACGACGCCGCGTTGGCGCGCGACTACGGCGACCGGCTCCCCGTGCTCCTCCTCGACGGGCGCGAGCACGGCTACTGGGACGTGGACGTCCCGCGCCTGCTCAAGGACCTGAAGACGCCGCCCGCGTGAGGCGACACTCCGAGAAATCCCCGAAATACCGTCCCAGATCGGTCTTTTAGGGCAAAATTCTGGCAGACGGCGGCTCGCCGGGACGTTCGCAATTCGGTACAGCCGGGCTTCGCCCGGTGTTACGGGGGTGTACCGCGCAGCGCCCGCGAGCCGCCGAGTCCCGTTCACCCCGCAGTCGCCGCCGCGACACCCCGCCCCACCTGAGAACGCGCCGCGTTAGCGCCGCCTGTGCGACCTCCCGCCCCGGACGAGTCCTAAGCTGAGTGGCGCGCCGGTGAACGACGGCGCGGGATCGGACCTGGAGCTCTGGCATTGACGACCACCGGTGAAGGCACTGACCAGCGGGCCGCCGGCGCCCCGCCGGCCACCGCCGCCGACCTCCCGGCGGCCGTGGTCAGGCGCCTGCCCGAGTACCTCCGCGCCCTGGGCACCCTCTCCGAGGCCGGCGTCGACACCGTCTCCTCCGAGACGCTCGCGGCCGCCACGGGCGTCAACTCCGCGATGCTCCGCAAGGACCTCTCCCAGCTCGGCGCCTCCGGGATGCGCGGCGTCGGCTACAGCGTCGCCAACCTCGCCACCCACATCGCCGGTGTGCTCGGACTCACCAAGGACTCCCGCGTCGCCATCATCGGCCTCGGCCACCTGGGCCAGGCCCTGGCCAGGTACCCCGGCTTCTCCGAGCGCGGCTTCGACATCGTTGGCCTCTTCGACGCCGACCCGGGCATCATAGGGAAGGCGCTGGACGGCCTCCTGGTGCGCGACGTGGCGCTCCTCGCCCGGGCCGTCCGTGACGAAGGCATCAACATAGGGGTCATCGCCACACCCGGCGCGGCCGCCCAACACGTGGCCGACCTCCTCGTAGATGCTGGTGTCACAAGCATTCTCAACTTCGCGCCGTGCGTGCTCGCCGTTCCGCAGGGAGTGGCGGTCCGCAAGGTGGACCTGGCCGTCGAGCTCCAGATCCTCTCGTTCCACGAGCACCACAAGACGCTCGCGGACGGCCCAGGTCAACAAGAGACGGGAACGGTGAAGTGAACCTCCTGGTTGTCGGCATCTCGCACCGCAGCGCAGCGGTCGAGACCCTGGAACGGCTCGCGGTCGGGCCCGAGGCCGCCGCCGAACTCGCGCGCGCGCTCCTGCGCGGCGGCGAGGTCCGCGAGGCCGTCGTCCTCTCCACCTGCAACCGGGTCGAGGTCTACGCCGTCGCCGGCAGCTTCCACGGCGGGCTCGCCGCCGTCGTCGACGAGCTCCACCGCATCTGGGGCCTCACCGAGATCCAGGCCGACCTCGACTTCGCCTCCTGCGGGTACGTGCGCCACGGCGCCGACGCCGTCGCCCACGCCTTCCGCGTCGCCGCCGGACTCGACTCCATGGTCGCCGGCGAACCGCAGATCCTCGGCCAGCTCCGCGACGCCTACGACACCGCGCGCGAGGCCGACCAGGTCGGCCGCCACCTCCACGAGCTCTTCCAGCAGGCCCTGCGCGTCGGGAAGCGCATCCACGCCGAGACCGACGTCGACGCCGCCGCGCCCTCCATCGTCACCGCCGCCCTCGACCTCGCCGAGCGCGCGCTCGCCGGGCACGGCTTCCAGAACGGCCTCACCGAGACCCGCGCCGCCGTCGTCGGCGCCGGGTCCATGGGCTCCCTCGCCACCGCGACCCTCGCCCGCGCCGGCGTCAGGTCCCTGGCCGTCGCCAACCGCGACCGCGCCAAGGCCGAGCGCCTCGCCGCCGTCTGGGACGCCGAGGCCGCCGACTACGACGACCTCGCCTCCCTCGCCGCGGGCGCCGACCTCCTCGTGTGCGCCACCGCCTCCCCCGAGCCGGTGCTCCTCGAATCGCACCTCGCGGGCCGCACCCGCCCGCTCGTCGTCTGCGACCTCGCCCTCCCCAAGGACGTCGCCGAGGCGGTCGCGCTCCTGCCGGGCGTCACCGTCGTCGACATCGCCCAGATCCAGAAGGCCGACGCCGCCGGGGCCGCCGCCGACACCCTCGCCGAGGTCGAGCGCCTGCTCGCCGAGGAGATCGAGGCCTACAGCGAGAGCCTGCGCGCCGACGCCGTCACCCCCACCGTCGCGGCCCTGCGGTCCGCGGCCGCCGACATCGTCGACGCCGAGCTCGCCCGCGTGGCCCGCCGCGGCGACTTCACCGACGACCAGCGCGCCGAGGTCGCCCGCACCGTCCACCGCGTCGTGCAGCGGCTCCTCCACGAGCCCACCGTGCGCGTCCGCGAGCTCGCCGGCCAGCCCGGCGCGCCCGACTACGCCCGCGCACTGCGCGACCTCTTCGCCCTCGACGCGGCGGTCCTCACCGCCGCCGAAGGCGACCGCCTCGCCGAGGCCCTGAAGATCAGCCCCGCGACGGCCCCCGTGGCCGACGCGCTCGGGCAGGTCCCCTCCGCCCCGTCCGAATTAGGAACGACCGCGAATTCGCGGTACCGAGAAGGGAACGAAGCCCGTGATCCGAGTCGGGACCAGGGGATCGAAGCTCGCGCTCGCGCAGAGCGGCATGATCGCGGACGCGATCAGTCGCCTGACGGGGGAGCAGGTCGAACTCGTGGAGATCAAGACCACAGGGGACGGGACCACCGTCCCGGTCGCCGAGCTCGGGGTCGGCGTCTTCGTCAACCAGCTCCGCGAAGCGCTCGACCGCGAGGAGATCGACATCGCGGTCCACTCGTACAAGGACCTCCCCACCGCCCAGCCCGGGCACCTCGTCATCGGCGTCCCGCCGCGCGAGGACCCGCGCGACGTCCTCGTCGCCTCCGGCGGCCGCACCCTCTCCGACCTGGGGCCGGGCGCCCGCATCGGCACCGGGTCGCCCCGGCGCATCGCGCAGCTGAACGCCCTGGGGCGCGGCTTCGAGTGCGTGCCGATCCGCGGCAACGTCGACACCCGCATCGGCCGGGTCGGCAAGGACCTCGACGGGGTGATCCTCGCCGCCGCCGGCCTCAAGCGGGTCGGCCGCCAGGCGGAGGTGACGGAATACCTGGACCCCTTGGTGATGCTTCCCGCTCCGGCACAAGGGGCATTGGCGGTCGAATGCCGCAAAGCCGACATGACATCTGCGCTGATCTCAAGTAAGCTCAACGACCGGTACTCGCAGGCCGCCGTCGCCGCCGAACGCGCACTTCTGCAACGACTCGAAGCCGGGTGCAGCGCTCCCGTCGCCGCACTCGCCGACGTCGCCGAAGGGGCCGATCCCGGGGAAGTCGACCTGTATCTGCGCGGAGCCGTCGGCTCCGTGGACGGCTCCGTCATCGAACGGCTCTCGACCACGGCCACGCTCGCCGACGCGGGCGGCGAGGAGCTGGCCGAGCAGGCCGCGGCCGCGGGCAGGGCCCTCGCCGAGGACCTGCTCGAAGCGGGTGCCGACCAGCTATTGAAGTAGACGCAAAGCTCAGACGATTGATGGAGAGAACATGACCAGTGCCCGTAAGCCGGTGGGCCGCGTGCGTTTCGTCGGGACCGGCCCAGGCGATCCGGGACTGCTGACCAAGCGCGCCCTCGACGCGATCCGCGAGGCCGACCGCGTCTACTACGACCGGTCGCTCCCGCAGTCGCTCATCGAGGCGGCCAAGGAGATCAACGGCGACGACGCGAAGCTCAAGCTCATCGAGTCCTCCCCGTCCGACCAGGGCAAGCTCATGGCCGCCGCCGCGCGCGAAGGCGAGAACATCGTCCGCCTCATCGTCGGCGACGCCTACCCGAACCGCCTGGCGCGCGCCGAGATCCGCGCCGCCTCCGCCGAGCAGGCCCGCTTCGAGGTCATCCCCGGCATGAGCCACGCGCAGGCCGTCGCGGTCTACGCGGGCATGCCCCCCGGGGAGATCCGCACCGTCATCGAGATCGACGACATCGCCTCGGTCGAGCCGCTCGTCATCGCCGACGCGATCAAGCGCGGCTCCCTCACCGTCACCGCCGACGTCTCCGACCTCTCCTCTCTCCGCGACATCCTCCTCTCCGGCGGCGTCTCCGGCGAGACCGCCGTGGCCGTCACCGGAGACGCGACCGGGGAGACCGAGTACACGACCACCTCCTCCGTCGACACGTTCGTGGAGGCCGCGCTCGGCTACGCCGGGCAGGTCGTCCTCACCATCGGCCCCGGCGTCGACGACCGCCACGAGCTCGCCTGGTGGGAGGGCCGCCCGCTGTACGGCTGGAAGGTCCTCATCCCGCGCACCAAGGAGCAGGCCGGCGTCATGTCCGAGCGCCTGCGCGCCTACGGCGCCATCCCGTGCGAGGTCCCCACGATCGCCGTCGAGCCCCCGCGCACGCCCGCCCAGATGGAGCGGGCCATCAAGGGCCTCGTCGACGGCCGCTACGCGTGGATCGTCTTCACCAGCCAGAACTCCGTGAAGGCCATCTGGGAGAAGTTCAAGGAGCACGGCCTCGACGCCCGCGCCTTCGGCGGCCTGCGCATCGCCTGCATCGGCGAGGCCACCGCGAACGCGGTGCGCGAGTTCGGCATCGAGCCCGAGCTCCTCCCGAACGGGCAGCAGTCCTCGGAGGGCCTCCTGGAGGTCTTCCCGCCGCACGACCCGATCCTCGACATGGTCGGCCGCGTGCTCCTGCCCCGCGCCGACATCGCCACCGAGACGCTCGTCCAGGGCCTGTCCGAGCGCGGCTGGGAGGTCGACGACGTCACCGCCTACCGCACCGTGCGCGCCTCGCCGCCCGCCGCGGACATCCGCGACGCCATCAAGTCCGGCGGCTTCGACGCGGTCCTGTTCACCTCGTCCTCGACCGTCCGCAACCTCGTCGGCATCGCCGGCAAGCCGCACCAGCGCACCGTCGTCGCGTGCATCGGCCCGGCCACCTCGGACACCGCGACCGAGTTCGGCCTCCGCGTGGACGCCAAGCCCGAGAACGCCTCGGTGCCCGACCTGATCGAGGCGCTCGCCGAGTACGCCACGGAGCTCAAGCAGCGCCTGGCCGAGGGCCCGATCAAGACCCGCCGCGGCCAGAAGGTCCAGGGCCCGACCGCCCTGAGGTTCCGCTAAAGCATTACGTGAGAAGGGAAGTGGCCGCAGTGCCGAGCAGCTCCGAATACCCCGTCATCCGCCCCCGGAGGCTGCGCCGCACTGCGGCCCTTCGCCGTCTGGTCGCCGAGACCCGCGTGCACACCAACGACCTCGTGCTCCCGTTCTTCGTCAAGGAGGACCTGCGCGAGCCGGTCGAGATCCCGTCGATGCCGGGCGTCTTCCAGCACACCGTCGACTCCGCCCGCAAGCTCGCCGTCGAGGCCGCCCGCGCCGGGCTCGGCGGGCTCATGCCCTTCGCCGTCCCGGCCGTGCGCGACGCCGTCGGCTCCGCCGCGACCGACCCCGACGGCATCCTCAACCGCACCACGCGCGCTATTCGCGAGGAGATCGGCGACGACCTCGTGATCATCCCCGACCTGTGCCTCGACGAGTTCACCGACCACGGCCACTGCGGCGTCCTGCGCCCCGACGGCTCGGTCGACAACGACGCCACCCTCGACCGCTACGCCGAGATGGGCCTGGCCCTCGCCGAATCCGGCGCCGACCTCCTCGGCGCCTCCGGCATGATGGACGGCCAGGTCGGCTTCGTCCGCGCGGCCCTCGACGACGCCGGCCGCACCGACACCGGCGTGCTCGCCTACGCCGCCAAGTACACCAGCGCCTTCTACGGGCCCTTCCGCCAAGCCGTCGAATCCCAGCTCCAGGGCGACCGCCGCACCTACCAGCAGGACACCGCGAACGCCACCGAAGCGCTCCTGGAGATCGACCTCGACATCGAGCAGGGCGCCGACATCGTCATGGTCAAGCCCGCCCTCCCCTACCTCGACATCGTCCGCGCCGCCGCCGAACGCTCCCCCGTCCCCGTCGCCGCCTACCACATCTCAGGCGAATACGCCCAACTCGTGGCCGCCGCCGAACGAGGCTGGATCGACAAGGACGCTGCGATCCTGGAGTCCCTGACGAGCATCAAGCGCGCCGGGGCGAGGATCATCGCGACGTACACGGCCCTCGACGCGGCGGCGATGCTCCGCTAGAGGCCTGGTTTCCCGGCGGCATCGACGGCGATCCGGAGGGCCCGGTTGATGGCCTCGGTCCGGGTATCTACTTCGAGCACTCGCATGGCCTGCTGCAGCAGGCCCTCGTCGACCGACTTGTTGAGGTCAACCATCAGGTCGAAGTCGAACAGGCCCTCGGCGGCCATGCGCTGGAGTTCCTTCAGCGCTTTGCGGGCTCGCTCACTCACGGAGGTTCCTGACCTCGCAGCGGATGCCGGGGGTATTGGCGAACTTCTTGTCCAGCGTGACCAGGGGAACTTCCAGGTATTCCGCGAGGGCGGCGAACGCCGCATCGTAGGGCCACATGTTGTTACGAAGCTCCCAGACCCGGCGCATCAGCGGCGCATGATCGAACCGGCGAAGGTTTATGCGGTCGAGCAGGTCGATCGCGCTGAGGGCGATGTCTTCTGAGAGTTTGCCGCCGAGGACCATGCCGCGGAACACAGAGGCGCATTCGAGATCTACCGCGTAGGGTGCGGCAACTGGGTTTCCTGATACGGCTTCTCGGACCCGCAGTCCGGTTTCGTCGCGAACCAGTAGGAACTCGGCCATCGCCGAGGTGTCGAGGACGATCACTGGCGAGCCTGCCGCATCTCCTCGATCGCATTGAGAACGTCGTCGGTGGTCACGTTGGCCCGAGCGGCTAGCCGGTCCGCTTCGCGCGCGGCTTGCTCGATACTGAGCGCGTACGCCTCGCGCTCAAGTACATCGCGCACATACGCCTGGAGCGACTGCCGCTTGGCGGCGGCACTGACTCGGAGGATGGCCAGTGCATCTTCCGACATGTCACGAACACTGAGTGTAGTCATGAATGCATTATAGCAAATATGAATGTGAAATGCATTCAATACTTGGAGGGCTCATGATGCGTCAGAGCGCTGCGTTTACCATGACTGGCTCGGGGTGGAGGCGGACGCCGAATTTTTCCTCTACCGTGTCGGCGACTTCGGTTGCGAGGGCGAGGAGTTCGGCAGTCGTCGCGCCGCCGCGGTTGGTCAGGGCGAGGGTGTGCTTGGTCGAGAGACTGACGTTCCCGTGACCGTAGCCCTTTTCGAAACCCGCGGCTCCGATGAGCCAGGCCGCCGAGACCTTGATCTGGCCGTCGTTCGTCTTCCAATGGGGCGGTTCGCCTCCGGCGCGGGCGGCGATGTCGTGGAAGACCGCGGGGCCGACGATCGGATTGGTGAAGAAGGAACCCGCGCTCCAGGTGTCGTGGTCGGCCTCGTCGAGGACCATGCCCTTGCCGTGGCGCAGCTCGATGACCGCGTCGCGGGCGTCGGCGAGGGGCACGCGGTCGCCGACGTCGGCGCCGAGGCGCTTCGCGAGTTCGGCGTAGGCGATCGGCTGCGACAGGCCGGACCGCTCCAGCTCGAAGTCCACACTGAGCACCAGGTACCGGTCGGAATGCTTGAACATGCTGTGGCGGTAGGCGAATCCGCATTCGGCAGGGGTCCAGTCGCGGAGCTCGTCCCGCTCGCGGTCCCAGACCCGCACGGCCGCGATGCGCTGCGCGACCTCCTGGCCGTAGGCGCCCACGTTCTGGATCGGGGTCGCGCCCGCCGAACCCGGGATGCCGCTCAGGCACTCCACGCCCGAGAACCCGTTCGCCACGGTCCACGCGACGAACTCGTCCCAGACCTGGCCGGCCTGCACGCGCACTGTTCCCAGGTCCTCGATGCCCCCGCCCCGCAGGACCACGACCGTCCCGTCGAAGCCCTCGTCGCCGATCACGACATTGCTGCCCCCGGCGAGGACCAGCGTCGAGCCCTTCGCCGCGCGGAGGGCCTCGACCGCCTCCTCTGAGGAAGCGGCTTCGACGAGCTCGCGGGCCGGACCGCCCAAGCGCAGGGTCGTGTACTCGCTGAGCAGGTTCCGAGGAGTCCCGCTTGCCGTTGGACTGGCGTGTGTCACGCCCGAAAGCCTAAACTTTTCGCAGGCTACGAGGAACGGCGGTCACCATGGCTAAGCTGCGCATCACCGACTACCTCGCGGAACTGAAGACGGAGGCCGCGGGCCTGCGCTCGGTCTGCGAACCCGAGGTGCTCGACCGCGTCGCGCCGTCGCGCCCCGACACCACGGTCTCCGGCATCCTCCTCGAACTCGCCAGGCTCTACCGCTGGACCGTGGACGCCCTGTACACCGCGCCCGCCGAAGACCGCGACGTCCCCGAGCCGCCGCCCGTGACCGCCTCCGGCCGGGCCGTCCTCGACGCCTACGACCAGGCGCTCGCCGGCGTCCTCGAAGCGGTCGAGGCGCGCGGGCCCGAGTCGCCGGCGTGGACGTGGGCGCCGGTGGAGTGGCGGGCCGAGTTCTGGCACCGGCGCGTCGCCGTCGCCACCGGCCTGGCCAGATGGGACCTCCAGATGGCCGTCGGCGCCACCGCCCCCGTGCCGGTCGCGCTCGCCGCCGAGGCCGTGACCGAGGCGTTCGAGGCCTTCATCCCCGTCGGCGCGCGCCGCGGCGCGCATCCGGACGCGAACGGGCTCGTGCAGCTGTTCGCGCAGGACGCTGACACCACTTGGTTCGTGCGCCTGAGGGAAGGCCGGGTCGCCCTCCTGGACCAGCCGGACGCGCGCACCGAGCTCCAGGCCCGCGCGGCGGGGTCGGCGTCGGACATCGCGCTGGCGCTGTGGGGGCGGCTGCCGTTCGGGATCTGCGACGTCGTGGGGGACGAGTCCCTGCTCCAGGCCCTGCGGGTCGAGTAACGGTTCGGTAAAGGCCCCGCGGAAACCGGACAAACGTTCGGGGGCCACTTGGCAAAGGCTTCCCCGCGAGGCTAGGCTCACACTGCGCTCCGTGGTGCTCGCACCGCGCGGCGCGCGTCCCAGCGCGGGGACCCCCATGGTGCTCCCGGGCTGCGACGGACAACCGCCTTTTACCACGGATCGTCTGGCACGTGCCTGCCAGTGAAAGGGAACATCATGGCGACAGTGACGTACGCGGGCGCCACCCGCATCTACCCCGGGACCGAGAAGCCCGCGGTGGACAAGCTGAACATCGAGATCAACGACGGCGAGTTCCTCGTCCTCGTCGGCCCCTCCGGTTGCGGCAAGTCCACCTCCCTGCGGATGCTCGCCGGCCTCGAAGAGGTCGACGAGGGCTCGATCTTCATCAACGACACCGACGTGTCGAACCTCCCCCCGAAGTCCCGCGACATCGCGATGGTCTTCCAGAACTACGCGCTCTACCCGCACATGTCCGTCTTCGACAACATGGCGTTCGCGCTCAAGCTGCGCCGCATGCCGAAGGCCGAGATCAAGCAGCGGGTGGAGGACGCCGCCAAGCTCCTCGACCTCTCCGACTACCTCGGCCGCAAGCCGAAGGCCCTGTCGGGCGGCCAGCGCCAGCGCGTCGCCATGGGCCGCGCGATCGTGCGCGAGCCCCAGGTGTTCCTCATGGACGAGCCGCTGTCGAACCTCGACGCGAAGCTCCGCGTCCAGACCCGTTCGCAGATCGCCTCGCTCCAGAAGCGCCTGGGCATCACCACCGTCTACGTCACCCACGACCAGGTCGAGGCGCTGACGATGGGCCACCGCATCGCGGTCATGAAGGACGGCCTGCTTCAGCAGTGCGACACTCCTCGTACGCTGTACGACAAGCCGAAGAACATCTTCGTCGCGGGCTTCATCGGCTCCCCGGCGATGAACATCAAGACCGTGTCCCTGACCGAGGCAGGCGGCCTGTTCGGCGACGTGACCCTCCCGCTCTCGCGCGAGGTCCGCGACGCCGCGACCCAGGACGGCGGCGACCAGCAGGTCACCATCGGCATCCGCCCCGAGCACTGCAAGCTCGGCACGGAGGGCTCCGGCGGCATCCCGATCGAGGTCGACCTCGTCGAGGAGCTGGGCTCGGAGGCCTACGTCTACGGGCACGCCGCCTACAACGGCTCGTCGGAGCGCTTCGTCGTCCGCACCGAGTCCGCGAAGGTCCCGCGCCTGGCCGAGACCGTGTACGTCGTGCCCGAGCCGGGCCACGAGCACGTGTTCCACCCCGTGACCGGCGAGCGCCTCAACTAGTCCGGGCGAACGTCCGAACCGGTTCTGAACGAACGGGGCCGCGCATTGGCTGCGCGGCCCTTTTCGCTGCCCGTAACGCGAAGGCAACTGTGCGAGAGCTACGGTTGTCGTATGGCCGCCCTCACCCCCATCAGGCCGCGAGTGGAAGGCGCCGACGAGTTCACCGTCGGCACCCGGTTCCACCGCGCCCTGGACGACGGGCGGATCGAGTGCACGGTCTGCCCGCGGGCCTGCCGCCTGCGCGAGGGCCAGCGGGGGCTCTGCTTCGTGCGGGCCCGCCAAGGGGACCAGATCGTCCTCACCTCCTACGGCCGCTCCTCCGGGTTCTGCGTCGACCCCGTGGAGAAGAAGCCGCTCAACCACTTCCTGCCCGGCACGCCGGTGCTCTCGTTCGGGACGGCCGGGTGCAACCTCGCGTGCCGGTTCTGCCAGAACTGGGACATCTCCAAGTCGCGTGAGATCGACACCCTCTCCTCGCAAGCGGATGCCGTGACGCTCGCCGCCACCGCGAAGCGGCTGGGCTGCAAGTCGATCGCGTTCACCTACAATGACCCGACGGTGTTCCTGGAGTACGCGACCGACTGCGCCGACGCCGCCCGCGACGCGGGCCTGAGAGCAGTCGCGGTGTCCGCCGGGTACATCAACGCCCCGGCCCGCCGGGAGCTGTACTCCCATATGGACGCCGCGAACATCGACCTGAAGGCGTTCACCGAGGAGTTCTACAAGAAGGTCGCGTTCGCTTCACTGAGGACGGTCCTCGACACACTCGAATACCTGGTGCACGAGACCGACGTGTGGACCGAGATCACGACGCTGCTGATCCCGGGGCACAACGACTCGGACGCGGAGATCGCGGCCGAGGCGGAGTGGATCGCCGAGCATCTGGGTCCTGAAGTGCCCCTGCACTTCACGGCCTTCCACCCGGACTTCAAGATGCGGGACGTGCCGCCCACTCCCCCGTCGACCCTGACCCGGGCGCGGCGCATCGCGCTCGATGCGGGCCTCAGGTTCGTGTACACGGGGAACGTGCACGACCCGGAAGGGCAGACGACGACCTGCTCTTGTGGCGAAGCCCTCATCGTGCGTGATTGGTACCGGATTGACCGGTATGCAGTGTCGGATAGCGGACAGTGCGTACGTTGCGGCGCGCGCGTTCCCGGAGTTTTCGAGGGACCGGCGGGAGACTGGGGTCCCAGGCGGCAACCGATCCGCATCGCCGCACCGTCAGTCAGACAGCCATAACCCACCACCATCACCGGCAGCCAGTCCAGCATCAACCCACCACCGGAAGACCAGCGATGCCTTCGACGAAATCCGAAACCGTGCGGCCCCCGGCCGTCGCCGGCCGCTTCTACCCGGCCGACCCGGTCCGGCTGCGCCGCGACGTCCAGCGCCTCATCGACGAGGTCGGCCCCGTGAGCGAACCGCTCGCGGCAGCCTACATCGCGCCCCACGCCGGATACCGCTACTCCGGGCCCGTCGCGGCCCAGGTGTACGCGCGGCTCGCCGCCCACCGCGGCCGCGTCAAGCGGGTCGTCCTGGTCGGGCCCTCCCACCACCACCCGCTCCGCGGCCACGCCGCGGCGCCCTACACCGGCTGGGAGACCCCGCTCGGGCTGGTCCGCGCCGCCCCCACGAACGTGGTCGGCTCCTCGAGGCTCCCGCACGAGGCCGAGCACTCCCTTGAGGTGCAGCTGCCGTTTCTCCAGGTCGCCCTCGGCGACGACATCGAGGTCACGCCGGTCGCCTGCGGGATGAGCCAGACCCCGGACACGGCGCGGATGATCGCGGCCCTGCTGGAGGAGGCCGGGGAGGACGCGGTCCTGATCTGCTCGACCGACCTGTCGCACTACCACGACCAGGCCACCGCCGAGAAGATCGACGCCGCCACCGCCGAGGCGATCAAGAGCCTGCGGCCGCGCGAGATCGCCCCGCAGCACGCGTGCGGCGTCCACGCGCTCCGCGGCACCGTCGCCTGGGCCGACGCGACCGGCCGGCGCCCGCGCGAACTCGCGCGCGCCACCTCGGCCGACACCGCCGGGACC
>NZ_QFRW01000081.1:0-38446 GCF_003265355.1 Glycomyces dulcitolivorans
GAACGCGGCCGCGGCGGCGGCGTGGTCGCCGTCGTGGAGCGCGCGGCGGCCGCGGGCGGTCGCGTCCTCGAACCGGTCGGCGTCGACGGCCCCGGCGGGGACGGTGAGGGTGTAGCCGCCGGCGCGGCCGTGGAGGGCGGCCCCGCCGGTGGGGTCGAGGCGTTGGCGCAGGTGGTAGGCGTAGGTGCGGAGGGTGGTGACGGCGCTGGCCGGGGGGCGACCGTCCCAGAGCTGGTCGATGAGCCAGTCGGCCTCGACGGGGTGGTTGGCCTTGAGCAGCAGGAGCGCCAGCAGGGTCCGGGGCTTGGCGGCGAGCGGCGGGGCCGGGCGGCCTGCGGCGAGCAGTTCGAGGGGCCCGAGCACCCGGAACTGCGGCTGGTGATCGGCCATGGCGGTCCCGTCAACTGTCTGCGGCTTGGTTTGTCAACGGCCGCAAGCGAATCCGCTGGAAAGCGGATACATGAAGGGCTTCAGTGTATGACGCGTCGTCCCGCGCGCCAGACGGAGTGGGTCAGCGGGACGCCGGGGCGGTAGGCGAGGTGGACGGCCGAGGGGGCGTCGAGGGCGTGGAGGTCGGCGCGGTGGCCGACCTGGAGGGAGCCGACCGCGCCCGGGCCGGCCTCGCGGCCGAGGGCGAGGGCGCCGCCGTAGGTGGCGGCGCGGACGGCCTCGTGGACGCTCAGTCCCATCTGGAGGACCGCGGTGGCGACGTTGAAGGCCATCGAGCTGGTGTAGGAGGAGCCGGGGTTGCAGTTGGTGGCCAAGGCGATCGGGACGCCGACGTCGGCGAGGCGGCGGGCCGGGGCGAGCGGGGCGCGGGTGGAGAGGTCGCAGGCGGGCAGGACCGTGGCGACGGTGCCGCGGCGGCCGGACCAGCTGCCGGCGAGGGCGTCGAGGTCGGCGTCCGAGACGTGGTTGCAGTGGTCGACGCTGGCGGCGCCGTGCTCGACGGCGAGGCGGATGCCCGCGCCGGGACCGAGCTGGTTGCCGTGGACGCGGAGTCCGAGCCCGGCTTCCTTTGCGGCCGTGAGGACCCGCGCGGACTGGTCGGGGTCGAAGGCGCCGCGTTCGCAGAACACGTCGGCCCACTGCACGTGGGGGCGGACGGCGTCGAGCATGGGGCCGCAGACGAGGTCGGTGTAGGCGTCGGCGTCGGTGCCCGCGGGGACGAGGTGGGCGCCGAGGAAGGTGGTGTCGTCGACGCGGGCGGCGGCGATGCGGGCGCTGCGGAGCTCGTCGTCGAGGGTGAGGCCGTAGCCGGTCTTGGTCTCGATCCAGGTGGTGCCCTGGGAGACCGCTTCGCGGACGCGTGCGTAGAGGAGGGCCGCGAGGCGGTCGTCGTCGGCGAGGCGGGTCGCCGCGGTCGTGACGGCGATGCCGCCCGCGGCGTAGGGGGCGCCGGCCATGCGGGCCTCGAATTCGGCGGTGCGGTCGCCGTCGAAGACCAGGTGGGTGTGGGAGTCGACCCAGCCGGGGAGGACGGCGCGGCCGCCGAGGTCGGTGCGGGCGTCGGCTGCGGGTGCGGCGGAGGCGGGGCCGAGCCAGGCGATGCGGTCGCCGTCGATGAGGACGGCGGCGTCCTTGAGGACCCGGTGTTCGGGGTCCTGTGTGGTCAGTTCCGCGATGCCGGTGACGAGTTCACTGCCGAGTTCGCTCATGCCATGGCCTCCTTGGCCTTCCGCAGGAGTTCGGCCGGGTCGCCGAGGTCGGTGTGGCGGCCGCCGCGGGCGCGGACGCGGCCGCCGATGACCACCGCGCTGATATCTGCCGCGGTCGCGGTGAGGAGGAGCTGGTCGGGTTCGCTGCCTTCGGTGCGGGTCGAGGCGGGGTCGACGGCGATGAGGTCGCAGGGGGCGCCGACGCGGAGGACGCCGAGGTCGCGGCCGGTGCTGGCCGCGCCGCCGACCGTGAGAGCCGCGCGGAGCGCGGCGGGGTCGAAGCGGCCGCGCCTGCCGGAGGCGAGGCGCTCGCCGTGTTCGAGGGCGCGGGCCTCCAGCATCGGGTCGATGACGGCGTGCTGGTCGGTGCCGAGGGCGATCACGGCCCCGGCGTCGGCGAGGGCGCGGGCGGGCCCGATGCCGTCGCCGAGGTCGGCTTCGGTGGTGGGGCACATGACGACCGTGGCGCCCGCGTCGCCGAGGAGCTTGACGTCGCCTCGGGTCAGGTGGGTCGCGTGGACGGCGGAGAGCCGCGGGGACAGCAGGCCGTGGCGCGCGAGCAGGCCGGTCGGGGTGAAGCCGGTGGCCTTGAGGCAGTCGGCGTTCTCGGCGGGCTGCTCGGAGAGGTGCACGTGAAGCGGCAGCGACGGGTCGAGGCCGGTCGCGATGGCCGCGAGTGCGGCCTCGGGGACGGCGCGGACGGAGTGGACGGCGGCGCCGACTTGCACCTGGCCGGGGTCATAGTCGGCGCGGATCGCCTCCCGCAGGGACGCAAGGCGGTCGAGCCAGCGCTCGGCGCTGCCGTCGCCGAAGCGGCGCTGCTCGGCGGCGAGCGGGGCGCCGAACCCCCCGGCGAGGTAGCAGGTGTCGAGCAGGGTGAGCCGGATACCCGCGTCGACGGCGGCGTCGGCGAGGGCGCGCTCCATCGCATGGGCCGCATAGGGAGTGCCGTCGGGGGCGTGGTGGACGTAGTGGAATTCGGCGACCGAGGTCCATCCGGCGGCGACCATCTCGGCGTAGACGGCCGCGGCGACGCGGCGGTAGCGCTCGGGGTCGAGACGGCCGGCCTCGCGGTACATGAGGGTGCGCCAGGTCCAGAAGCTGCCGCCGCCGGCGTGGGTGCGACCGCGCAGGAGCCGGTGGAACGCATGGGAATGCGCGTTGACCGCGCCGGGGTGCACGACCCCGTCGAGGACGGTGTCCCCGGCTCGGGCGGCCGCACCGGACTCGATCGCCTCGATGAGTCCATTGTGCGCACTGATGCGGACGTCGCGGGCCAGGACCCCGTCCACAAGGGCCGCTTCCGCCCAGAACGCGGTCACAGCAGCCCTTCCAGGACGTCGGCGAGGACGTCGGCGGAGTCGTCGGCGTCGGAGCGCTCGACGTGCTCCTCCGGGGAGTGGGAGATCCCGGTCGGGTTGCGCACGAACAGCATCGCCGAAGGCACCGCCGCGGCGAGGATGCCCGCGTCGTGCCCGGCGCCGCTGGCGAGGACCGGCGCGCCCGGCACCAGGTCGGCCAGGCGCCGCCCCAGCGCGGGGTCGAAGCCGACGGTGGGGCTCCACGACTCCTCGACCACGGCGGCCTTGCAGCCGTGGCGCTGCGCGCATCCGGCCGCCTCGGCGCCGATGCGGTCGACGAGGCCGCGGGTGACCGCGTCGTCGGGGTGGCGCACGTCGAGCCACAGGTCGACGCGGGAGGCGATCACGTTGGTGCCGCCGGGGACCGGTTCGAAGCGCCCGACGGTCGCGCGGGCGTCGTCCTCGGCCCGCGCGAGCGCGGCGACCAGGCCGACGATCTCTGCGGCGGCCACGACCGGGTCGGCGCGGTCCCGCATCGCGGTCGTCCCGGCGTGGTTCCCGATGCCGGTGACGGTCAGCTTCCAGCGGCCGTGCCCGAGGATCGAGGAGCCGATCGCGACCGGGCGGCCCAGGTCGATGAGTCCTTTGCCCTGCTCCACATGGAGTTCCACGAACTGTCCGATGCGGGCCAGGGCGGCGTCGTCGCGGCCGAGGCGGTGCGGGTCGATCCCGGCCTTGGCGTAGGCGTCGGCGAGGGTGGTGCCGTCGGCGTCGGTCAGCGACCGCGCCTTGTCGGGGTCGAGCGCGCCGGTCATCAGGCGCGAGCCGAGGCAGGCGACGCCGAACCGGGAGCCCTCCTCCTCGGGGAAGACCGCGACGGCGAACGGGCGGGCCGGCTGCACGCCGCGTTCGCGGAGCCGGTCGACGGCGACCAGGGCCGCGGCGACGCCGAGGGGCCCGTCGAAGGCGCCGCCGCCGGGGACGGAGTCGAGGTGGGAGCCGGTGACGAGCGCGCCGTCCCCCGGCTCGCCCCACCAGGCCCAGATCACGCCGTTGCGGTCGGTCTCGACGCCGAGCCCGCGCTTCTCGGCCTCCTGGACGAACCAGGACCGGAGGTCGAGTTCGGCGGTCGACAGGACCGGCCGACGGTACCCGCCCGAGCGGGGGTCGCGCCCGACGGGCTCGATGGCGTCCAGCAGGCCGCTGACGGTGTCGTTCATTGTGCCCCTTCGATGGCGCGGTTCAGGGTGCCGTCGAGCACGAGGGTGCGGGCGGCGTCGAGGTCGGGTGCCATGTCGCGGTCCTCGGTCCGGAGCGGCACGCGCGCGGTGACCGCGTCGAGCATCGCGCCGGTCCCGCGGCCGGGCCGCAGCGGCTCGTGGAAGGCCGCGGCCTGGGCGCCGCACAGGATCCGACGGCGAGCACGCCCGCGGCGTTCGCGGGGGCGGTGCGGGCCTTGACGGCGGCGGCGGCGGTGCCCATGCTGACGTGGTCCTCCTGCCCGGCGCCGGTGGAGACGGTGTGGACGCTCGCCGGTGCGGCCAGCGCCCGGTTCTCGGCGCTGATCGCGGCGGCGACGTACGGCGGGATCATGAGCCCCGAGGCCGCCGACCCGTCCGGGACCAGGAACGCGGGCAGGCCGCTGAGGTGGCGGCTGGTGAGCCGGTCCGAGCGGGCCTGCGACATGGTGGTCAGTTCGGCGATCGTCATGGGGCCCAGCCCGATCCGGATCTCCTTGGCGTCGGCTCCCACGGCTACCCCTGGTGCTCGCGCATGGGGATGCGGACGCCGCGCTCGGCGGCGACCTCGATCGCGCGGTCGTAGCCGGCGTCGACGTGGCGGATGACGCCCATGCCGGGGTCGTTCGTCAGGAGCCGCTCCAGTTTGCGGGCGGCGAGCTCGGTGCCGTCGGCGACCGAGACCTGCCCGGCGTGGATGGACCGGCCGATGCCGACGCCGCCGCCGTGGTGGAGCGACACCCAGGTCGCGCCGGAGGCGGTGTTCAAGAGCGCGTTGAGGATCGGCCAGTCGGCGACGGCGTCCGAGCCGTCGGCCATGCCCTCGGTCTCGCGGTACGGGGAGGCGACCGAGCCCGAGTCGAGGTGGTCGCGGCCGATGACGATGGGCGCGGAGATCTTCCCTTCGGCGACGAGCTCGTTGAACCGCAGCCCGGCCTTGGCGCGGTCGCCGTAGCCGAGCCAGCAGATCCGCGCGGGCAGGCCCTCGAACTCGACGTGCTCCTGCGCGGCCTTGATCCACCGGTGCAGGCCCTCGTTCTCGGGGAACAGCTCCAGGATCGCCTGGTCGGTGACCTCGATGTCCTTGGGGTCGCCCGAGAGCGCGACCCACCTGAAGGGACCGAGGCCCTCGCAGAACAGGGGCCGGATGTAGGCGGGGACGAAGCCGGGGAAGGCGAACGCGCGGTCGTAGCCGCCGTGGCGGGCCTCGTCGCGGATCGAGTTGCCGTAGTCGAAGACCTCGGCGCCGGCGTCCATGAAGCCGACCATGGCCTCCACGTGGCGGGCCATCGACTCGCGGGCGCGGCGCGTGAACGCCTCGGCGTCGCGCTCGGCCTCGGCGCGCCAGTCCGCGACCTCGATGCCGGCCGGGAGGTAGGAGAGCGGGTCGTGGGCGGAGGTCTGGTCGGTGACGATGTCGACCGGGACGGCGCGTTCGAGCAGGAGCGGGAGCACTTCGGCGGCGTTGCCGACGAGGCCGACCGACAGGGCCTCGCCCGCGGCCTTCGCGGCGAGGACTTTGGCAAGGGCCGCTTCGAGATCGGTCTCGACGACGTCGAGGTAGCGCTTGGCGGCGCGGCGGCGCAGGCGGCTCTCGTCGACGTCGATGATGAGGACCGCGCCGCCGTTGAGGGTGACCGCGAGCGGCTGGGCCCCGCCCATGCCGCCGCACCCGGCGGTGACGGTGAGCGTGCCCGCGAGGGTCCCGCCGAAGCGCTTGCGCGCCACGGCCGCGAACGTCTCGAACGTGCCCTGGAGGATGCCCTGGGTGCCGATGTAGATCCACGACCCGGCCGTCATCTGGCCGTACATCATGAGCCCCTCGGCTTCGAGGCGCCGGAACTCGGGCCAGGTCGCCCAGTCGCCGACCAGGTTCGAGTTGGCCAGGAGGACGCGCGGCGCCCATTCGCTGGTGCGGAACACCCCGACGGGCTTGCCGGACTGGACGAGGAGGGTCTCGTCGGCCTCCAGGTCGAGCAGCGAGCGCACGATCGCGTCGTAGCTGTCCCAGTCGCGGGCGGCCTTCCCGGTGCCGCCGTAGACGACCAGGTCCTCCGGCCGTTCGGCGACCTCGGGGTCGAGGTTGTTCATCAGCATCCGCATCGGGGCCTCGGTCTGCCAGCTCTTGGCGCTGGGCTCGGTCCCGCGGGCGGCGCGCACCGTGCGTCCTCCGGTCATGGCGGTGGTTCCTTTCGCAGTGGGTTTTCTTGTGGGCTAGCCGAGGTCGTGGTCGGCGAGCCAGGCGGCGGGGCGCCGATGATCGACGAGGCCTCGCGCACGAGCAGCCGCCCGATGCGCTCGATCTGCTCGTCGCCGACGCGGTAACTGGGGATGACGCTCGACAGCGCGGCGGCGACGCGCTTTCCGGCGAGGACGGGCGCCGCGATCGCGGTGACGTCCTCTTCGACGCCCTGCTTGACGACGATGTACCCGCCGTCTTTGGACTCGCCCCGGAGCACGGCGCCCGCCGCCGAGCCTTTGAGCGGGATGCTGCGCCCGACCCAGCTGGCGTGCCTGACCGAGTGGGTGCCTTCGACGATCGCGATGTAGAGCGCGCTCTGCCCGGCGCCGCGGACCGACAGGTAGCAGGACTCGCCGGTGGCCTCGACCATGCGGGCCATGGCGTCGCCGGCGAGGGCGACGAGCGGTTCGTTGGAGAGCGCGAGGGCGCCGAGCTGCACGATGCGCACGCCGGGGGTGTACCGGCCGTCGCCGTCGCGGCGGATGAAGTCCTGCGCTTCGAGGGTGCGCAGCAGCCGCAGGGCGGTGCTGGGAGAGAGGTCGGCGTCGCGGGCCGCTTCGACGAGCGAGACGACGCCGCGGTCGCAGACGATGCCGAGCAGCGACAGGGCGCGGTCGACGGTGCGGGTCGGGGATTCGGCCATGGGCACCTCCTTCGCAGCGAAGATACGAACGCCGTGTTTCAACGCCGCCGCAGAAATGTTGCCGCCTCATGATAATCAATTTTCACTGGATGGCAATACCCCAGTTCCCGGTAGGTGGAATTCCGGCCGCGGCGGCTGCCTCCGGCGCGCGCGGGGACCGTGCGGGACGCCGGATCGGCTTAGACTTCGGGCAGCAGATGCTCCTGATTGGACCGGTCCCCCGGAGGTCCCCCTCATGCGACGCTTCATTCCCCTCGCGGCTCTGGCGCTCGTGCCGCTCGCCGCCTGCCAGTCGAGTCCCGACGCCGACGACTCGGCATCGAGCCCGCCGTCCCCGGTCGAACTCGGAGCCGCGCTCGACGTGCAGACGGTCGCGGCGACCACCGAACTGGCGTGGTCGGCCGCGATCCTGCCGGGCACTGCCGCCGCGGTCGACGGGACGGTCGTCTACTTCGGGTTCGACGCGAACGGCGAGACCGTCCTGACCGGCGCGGCCGCCGACTCCGGCGAGGCCGTGTGGGAGCTGAGCACCGAAACCGGTGCGGTCCCCGGTACCGACCTGCTGTGGTGGGTGACGCCGCGGCCGATGGCGATCGAGGTCGTCGAGGTCGGCGGGGTCCCGGCCGTCCTGGCCCGCGCCTTGGACGGGGACGTCGGCGACTGCGCCGGGGAGGAGTCGCAGCAGGCGGTCGTGGCGGTCGAGGCCGCGACCGGTGCGATCCTGTGGACTTCGCACCCCGCCGAATTCGGCGCCGAGGACTCGTGCGGGACCGTTTTCGAAGGCGACATGGTCGTCACCGATACGGCTGCGGCCGTGAGCGGGTCGGTGCCAGGCGGCGGCGAGGTCACCGTCGCGATGGGACTGGACGACGGCGAGGTCCTGTGGGCGAACACCGGAGTCAGGGCGTACCACGCGGCCGCGAACGCGATCATCGGCACCCGCGACCTCGACGACCCCGCAAGCGCCGGATGCGAACTCGAACGCGAGTTCGCCGAGACCGGATTCGACCCGGCCACCGGCGAGGTGCTGTGGGAGCTCGACCCGTGCGAGGACCCGTCGATCACGGTGGGACTGGCCGAGCACGCGCTCGTCGAGGTCGGTGAGGGGGCGGCGGCGGAGCTGCGGGCGATCGACACGCTCACCGGAGCCGTCGTGGCATCGATTGCGGCCGAAGAGCTTCCGGACATCCGGGCCAGCGACGGCCAGAGCCTGGTCCTGTGCTCGGTCGCCACGGCCGAGGACGCGGAGGCCCTGCTCCTGTACGACGCGGGCGCGGCGGCGTTCACCGTGTCGGACCTCGAATACAGCCGGGAGCTTCGGTACCTGATCTGGCAGGGGCACGTCGCGGTCTACGACGGCGACGCCGACGCCACCCGCCTGTACGACCTCGCCGGCGGCGCCGAGGCGGCCGAGTTCCCCGGCTGGTGGGCGGGCGGCACCGGGGCCTACCGGCTGTCGACCCCGCCGGAGTACTGGTCCGATTTCGAAGCTGAACTCGATGTCTACACCGCCGACGCCTGAGAGGGTGGTGCGGTCAGGGCACGGACCCCGGCGTAGCCGTCGGGGACCGTGGAAGGCGGGACGTCGAACAGGCGCGTGACCGCTTCGGTTGGCGTGGCCGCGGGCCAGCCGGGGTCGCCGGTGTTCACGAATGACGTTGCGGCGCCGTGGACTTCGGCGGCGAGGGACCGCGGCGGGGCGTCCCCCGCGATGCGGGCGACGCCCTCGGCGTCGAGGTGGTCGAAGAAGAACGGCACGTCGAGGCAGTGGACGGCGGCGTCGTAGACCGGTGTGCGCCAAGCGAACCGGTACAGCCAGGTCGAGTCCGCGCCGCCGCGGGCGCGGGCGTCCAGGAGGTCGAGCACGTTGGCGCGGAACGCCCGGTCGGTGGTGTACCGGGCGAGGGTCGCCACCGTGCCGCGGCGGCGCACGTCGGCGTTGTCGGCCCGCCAGCGCCGCCGGGCCTTCCCGGTGAGGCCCACCCGGCCGAGCAGGGGCCAGGCGGGCAGGAACCGCAGGAACCGCTTCGCGTCGCGGAACGCGGGCGTGAGTTCGTCGTCGCAGGTGCCGACCACGAGCGGGACGTCGGCTCCGTGCCCGGCGGCAATCGACTCAGGCACCGTCATGGGGAGCAGGTCGCCGTCGACGACGGGACCGAACGGCAGTCCCCCGGTGAGCGCGCCGGTGATGGCGGCGGTGACGTTCTCCCCGTTGAGACGCATGGACTTCCGCTGGAGTTTGAGCAGGCGGGACTCGGGGACGGCGACGAGCGCCTCCCGGGTCGGCGGGACGCCCGCGCGCTCGGCGATGAGCCGTCCCAGCTGCTCGGCACGTTCGGCGCAGCCGTATGCGGGCGCGGGCGAGAGCGCCCAGCCGCGGGCGAGCAGGCCGCGGGCGCGCGGCATGGCGAGGAGGGTGAGGACGGCGGTGCCGCCGGCGGACTGGCCCGCGACGGTGACCCGGCCGGGGTCGCCGCCGAACGCGCCGATGTTCTCCTGGACCCATTCCAGGGCCGCGAGCCAGTCGCGGACGCCGCGGTTGGCGGGGGCGCCCTCGATCCAGCCGAACCCGTCGAAGCCGAGCCGGTAGGAGAGGTTGACGGCGACGACGCCGTCGCGGCAGAACGCGGCGCCGTCGTACCAGGGGCAGGCCGGGGACCCGGCGGTGAACCCGCCGCCGTGGATCCACACCAGGACCGGCAGCCGCGCGTCCGGGCCCGGGTCGGGGGTGAACACGTCGACGTTGAGGGTCGCGTCGCCGGGGACGGCGGCTTCGGGGATGAGCGTGGCCGTGCCGCCCTTGCGGTAGGGGGTGGGGCCGGGTTCGAGCGCGTCCCGCACGCCCTCCCACGGGGCGGCCGGAACCGGTGGGGCGTAGCGCAGTTCGCCGACCGGGGCTTCGGCGAAGGGGATGCCGAGGAACACCGCACTGGCGCCGGGCGCTCCGGGCTCGCCGCGCCAGCGCCCGCGGAGGCGTCCGGTGCGGATGCTGACTTCGGCGAAGCGCGGATCGTGCTCGCTCACCTCGATGCCTCCTCCTGCCCGGGTCAACAGTCACCGTAAGCAGTCGGGGCGGGGTGCGGGCCCGGTTCGGGCAATCGAGGTCGCGGCCGGGTCTAGCCGGGCAGCAGTTCGCCGATCAGGACCTCGATGCGGGCCTTGATCTCGTCGCGGATGGGGCGGACGGCCTCGACGCCCTGGCCTGCGGGGTCGTCCAGTTTCCAGTCGAGGTAGCGCTTCCCGGGGAAGATCGGGCAGGCGTCGCCGCAGCCCATGGTGATGCACACGTCGGAGGCCTCGACGGCTTCGACGGTGAGGACCTTCGGGGTCTCGGCGGCGATGTCGATCCCGACTTCGCGCATCGCCTCCACCGCGGCGGGGTTCACCTGGTCGGCCGGGGCGGACCCGGCCGAGCGGACCTCGATCCGGTCCCCTGCGAGGTGGCTGAGCCAGGCGGCGGCCATCTGGGAGCGCCCGGCGTTGTGGACGCAGACGAAGAGCACTGACGGTTTGGCGGTCATCGGTCGGTTCCTTTGCTGGACGGGATCATCGGGTCGGTGGCGGGGAAGCGTCGCCTGGCCCACAGGCTCACGTAGACCAGGCCGACGAGGACCGGGACTTCGATGAGGGGGCCGACGACGCCGGCGAGGGCCTGGCCGGAGGCGGCGCCGAAGGTCGCGATGGCGACGGCGATGGCGAGCTCGAAGTTGTTGCCCGCGGCCGTGAACGCGAGGGTGGCCGTGCGCTCGTAGTTCAGGCCGATCGCCTTGCCGAGCGCGAAGGACCCGGCCCACATCAGCCCGAAGTAGACCAGGAGCGGGACGGCGATGCGCACGACGTCCAAGGGCCGGTTGAGGATCGCCTCGCCCTGCAAGGCGAACAGGACGACGATGGTGAACAGGAGCCCGTACAGCGCGAACGGTCCGATCCGGGGCAGGAAGCGGTCCTCGTACCAGGCGCGGCCCTTGCGGCGCTCGCCGATGCGGCGGGTCAGATAGCCTGCGGCCAAAGGCACCCCGAGGAAGACCGCGACGTTGAGGGCGATCTCCCAGCCGGAGACCTCCAGGCCGGTCGGGTCGAGGCCGAGCCAGCGCGGGAGGGCGTCGAGGTAGAGCCAGCCGAGGCCGCCGAAGGCGATGACCTGGAAGACGGAGTTCAGGGCGACGAGCACGGCGGCGGCTTCGCGGTCGCCGCAGGCGAGGTCGTTCCAGATGACGACCATGGCGATGCAGCGGGCGAGGCCGACGATGATCAGGCCGGTCCTGAACTCGGGCAGGTCGTGCAGGAAGACCCAGGCGAGGGTGAACATCAGGGCGGGCCCGGCGAGCCAGTTCAGGGCGAGCGAGGAGATCAGGAGCCGCTTGTCGGCCGTGACGGTGTCGAGCCGGTCGTAGCGGACCTTCGCCAGGACCGGGTACATCATGAGCAGGAGTCCGGCGGCGATCGGCAGGCTGATGCCGCCGATCTGGACCGCGTTGAGCGCCTTGCCGACCGCCGGGACCCACTGCCCGAGGGCGATCCCGGCGAGCATGGCGGCGCCGATCCAGGCCGGCAGGTACCTGTCGAGGGTCGACAGGCGCCCGCCCGTGCCGGTCGGGGCCGCGGTCTGGACGGCGGTCACGCGTTCGCCCGCTGCGGGACGGACAGGACGGTGGAGAGCAGGTCGAGCGCGGCGGGTTCGGCGCGGTAGTAGACCCAGGTGGCGCGGCGTTCGGAGGTGACGAGGCCGGTCTCGCGCAGGACCTTGAGGTGGTGGGAGATGGTCGGGGCCGAGACGTCGAAGGCGTCGGTCAGGTCGCACACGCAGGCCTCGCCGCCCGCGTGCGAGGCGATGAGCGAGAGCAGCCGCAGCCGGATCGGGTCGCCGAGGGCCTTGAACGAGGAGGCGAGCCGCTCGGCCTGGTCGGCGCTGAGCGGCTCGTCCACCAGCGGCGTGTGGCAGTCGACCAGGGCGAGCGGCACGCGGACGGGTTGCTTCGACATGCGTTTATTTTGACCGATGTCGAAGCAGACGGCAAATCGGCAGGTAAGTGGCCCACTAGTGGGTCTAGAGGACGTGGTCGAGCAGGCGGTCGACCACGGTCTCCAAGTCGGTGTCGGTGTCGATCTCCAGCGTGGCGCCCGCCCGCAGCAGCGGCTCGACCTCGGCCTGGTCGCGCAGCGCCTGCGCGAGTTCACCGGGGCCCTTGCCGTAAGGGTTCCCGGCGCGGGCCAGCAGTCGCCGCCGGACCACCGCCGGTGCGGCGCTGAGGAGGACGACGTGGTCGAAGTCGGCGTAGAAGCGTCCCTGGTTCGGGACGCAGCCGCTGACGAACAGCGTCTCGTCGGCCGCGCCGTCGAGGAGCGATCGGATGCGCGCCTCGTGCCAGACCCATCCCGGCTGGGCGGTCGGTCCCGGTGGGTCGGCGTCGGCTTCGGGCGCGCAGTACCCGCCGTAATCGGTGTCCACGGCGCGGTACCCGCGGGCGTTCAGGGCCGCGACCACGGTCGACTTCCCCACGCCGGACACCCCGGTCAACATGACCCTCACCATGGCGACACGGTAGCAGCGGGAGGAGTCGGTCCGCGGCCGCCGCGAGCGGCTAGCCGCAGCAGGTGTCGCCTTTCCATGCCTCGACGCCTTCTTTGACGGCGACGGCGGCGATGACGAGGGCGGCGAGGGGGTCGGCCCAGGTCCAGCCGAAGAGGGTGTTGAGGGCGAGGCCGACCAGGAGGACCGCGGAGAGGTAGGTGCACAGGAGGGTCTGCTTGGAGTCGGCGACCGCGGTCGCGGAGCCGAGTTCGCGGCCCGCGCGGCGCTGGGCCCGGGACAGGAACGGCATGACCGCCAAGGAGACTGCGGCCAGGATCAGGCCGACGCTGGAGTGCTCGGCTTCGGCGCCGAAGAGCAGGGCGCGGGCCGCTTCTACGGTGACGTAGGCGGCGAGGGCGAAGAACGAGATGGCGATGATGCGCAGGGCCCGGTGTTCGCGGGCCTCGCGGACTTCGGGGTCGGTGGCGGAGAACTGCCAGGCCACGGCAGCGGCGGAGGAGACCTCGATGACCGAGTCGAGGCCGAAGCCGATGAGCGCGGTCGAGGAGGCGATCGTCCCGGCGGTGATGGCCACGACCGCTTCGACGATGTTGTAGGTGATGGTCGCGGCGACGAGGATCCGGATGAGGCGCGTCAGGTGCGCGCGGCGTTCCGGGCTCGGTCCGATCGGCTTGCGGGAGAGGGAGATCGGGGTCGCCATCAGCAGCAGTTCTCGTCGGTGGCGTCGCACGCGGCCGGGTCGACCGCGAGGACGGTGTTCAGCAGGTCCCCCAAGGCGTGGGCGAGGCGCGGATCGGCGAGTTCGTAGCGGGTGCGGCGGCCTTCGGGGGCGGCCACGACCAGGCCGCAGCCGCGCAGGCAGGCGAGGTGGTTCGACAGCGACTGGCGCGAGACCCCCAGGGCCGCAGCGAGATCGGCGGGGTAGCCGGGGGCTTCGCGCAGCGCCAGGAGCAGCCGCGAGCGGGTGGGGTCGGACAGGGCGTGGCCGAACCGGGCCAGGACCTGCCCGTGGGTGAGCGTCTCCATGACGCCGATAGTACATGGAATCGTGTATTCATCAAATGGTGTACTCATGGGGTGAGCGCAGGCGGCTTCATCGCCCCGGTCGTCGCCGTCGAAGCGGGCCACCGGTGAGGCGGGTCAGGAGCGGTCGCCGGGCCCGGAACCTGATCGCGGGTGGAGCAGCTCGCGGACCTGCTCGGCCGCGCGGAGGATGCTCTCGCTGATGTGGTCGGAGAACCGGGCCATGTTCTCCAGGCGGGCGCCGGCCGGAGTGTCGCGGCCGAGGACGCCGACGCCCCGCCGCGCGACCTCGGCGACCTGCACCATGCCGCGGGCGCTGTCGATCGTGGCCTCGTACCAGACGTCGCCGTCGACGAAGTAGCGCTCGCGGCGCCGCTCGTCGCGCTCGCGCCGGATGAGCCCCTGGCCTTCGAGGGAAGCGATCGCCTTCGAGACGGTCGCCGCGCTGATCTGAAGGCGCTGAACGAGTTCGGCGGCGGTGACACTGCCGGTGTCGGCGATGAGGAGGCAGGTCATGACCCGGGCCGTCATCCTGGGCATGCCCTGACCCATGAGCAGGGCCGTGAACGTCTCCTCGTACTCGCGCACGGCCTCGTCGTCCCGCCCGAGCGGCGACGCCGGGGCGCCCTGACTCTTGGGCGGGTTGCGCGTGCGCTGTCGGGCGCGGCGTTCGGCGGCGAGGTGGGCCAGGTCGGGCCGGTAGGCGGTCGGGCCGCCGTTGCGCATCACCTCGCGCGTCACGGTCGAGGTGGGGCGTTCGATTCGGCGGGCGATCTCCGCAAAGGCGAGGTCGTCCGCCAGCCCCCGCGCGATCTGCTGCCGTTCCCGCTGGGTCAGCCTGCTTCCCGACACCCGTGTTCTCCTCGTTCGCTTGGAACCTCGATCGTAGCGTTCGAATCCGATCCAACGCAACGACTAGGCCCGATGCATTGCCTTAGATTCACACCTGACGCAACGGTTACACGTCGTTGAGCTGCACTTATGCCGACTTTACACAATGCCTTGATTGCCTCAATCGCGAACGCAACGTAGCGTTTCTCATGTCAGAAACACTGAGTTTGCGAGGAGACCCACGATGACGAACGGCAAGGGCTTCACCGAGACCGGACTGGCCCGACTGCACGAGGTGCTGGCGCGGCACGTCGACTCCGGGAAGATCCCCGGGCTCGTGGCCCTCGTCGGTCGCGGCGGCCGGACCCATGTCGAGGCGATCGGCACGATGCGACACGACGGCGGCGCCCCGATGCGCCGCGACACGATCTTCCGCATGGCCTCGACCACCAAGCCCGTCGCGGTCTCGGCGGCGATGGTCCTGCTCGACGAGTGCCGGCTGCGCCTGGACGACCCGATCGACCGGTGGCTGCCCGAACTCGCCGACCGCCGGGTCCTCAAGCGACCCGACGGACCGCTCGACGAGACCGTGCCGGCGTTCCGGCCGATCGACGTCCGCGACGTCCTCACCTCGACCCTCGGGCTCGGCCTGGACATGACGGCGCGGACCGCCCCGATGATGGGCGCGATCTTCGAGCGCGGCGTGTACGGCCAGGCGGACGGCTGGATCCTGCCCGGGCCGGACCCGGACGAGTGGCTGCGCCGCCTGAGCACGCTGCCGCTGATGTACCAGCCGGGCGAGCGCTGGCTGTACAACCTCGGCGACGACCTGCTCGGCGTCCTCGTCGCCAGGGTCACCGGGCGGCCGTTCGAGGAGTTCCTGCGCGAGCGGATCTTCGAGCCGCTCGGCATGGGGGACACCGGGTTCCACGTGCCCGCCGAGAAGCTCGACCGGTTCCCGCCGCTGTACGCGCCCCATCCTGAGACCGGTGAGTTCCACGTGGAGGACCCGGCCGAGGGCGGGCACCACAGCACCCCTCCGGCGTTCGCCTCGGGCGGCGGCGGACTCGACTCCACCGTCGACGACTACCACGCGTACTTCCGGATGCTGCTCGACGGCGGCGTGCACGGCGGCGAGCGGGTCCTCTCCGGCCCCGCCGTCGAACTGATGACCACCAACCGGCTCACGCCGGGCCAGCAGGCCGCCCGCGACGCCTGGGCGAACGGCATCGCCCACCTCTCCTACGGCACCGGGCGGCACGGCGGCTGGGGCTTCGGGATGACCGTCCGCGTCCACCGCACCGACTACGCCCCGCTCGGCCAGTTCGGCTGGGACGGCGGCGCAGGCACCACCGTGTACGCCGACCCCGCCAACGACCTCGTCGGCGTTCTCTGCACCCAGGTCGGCATGTCCACTCCGGATTCGGCTCGGGTCATCCACGATTTCTGGACCACCGTGTACCAGGCGATCGACGACTGACTCGTCCACCCGCGCAAGGGGAAGCGGCCATCGGTTCGATGGCCGCTCCCCCGTCTTCACGCGTGCTACTGCTCGGTCCAGAGCCGGTGGAGCGTCTCGGCCAGCTCCTTCGGGTGGGAGAGGGCGACCATGTGGCCGCCGTCGATCTCGTCCGGGACGATGCCGAGTCGTTCGGCGACATGGGCTTTGGCGAAGTGCGGCGGGAAGAAGCGGTCGTCGCGGCACAGCAGGTACCGGGTCGGGACGTCGGGCCAGGCCTGGAGCGGGGACGGTTCGTCCCAGCCGCCGTTCTGCTCGCGGCCGTGCGCGGCCTGGGCGGCGACGAGGTCCTCAGGGACGCCGTTGAAGAACGCGGCGGCCTCTTCTTCGGGGGTCGCGATGGAGACGCCGAGGTCGTTGAAGCCGGTCGCGGCCCACCACTCGCCGGGGCTCTCGCCCGATTTCGGGATCATCGCGGTCAGGAGCACGAGCAGTTCGGCGTCGATGCGGGAGCAGACGAGCGGGGCGACGAGGCCGCCGAAGGAGTGGGCGACGACGACCGGGTGCGGGACGCCGGCGATCTCGGCGACGACCGCGTCGGCGTATGCGGTGACCCCGTTGTCCGGGTTCTCGATCGGCAGGTCGACGGCGATCACCTCGTGGCCGAGGCCGCGCAGGACCGGGGCGACCAGGTGCCAGTCCCAGGAGCTGCTTCCGCCCCCGTGGATCAGGACGAATGTAGTGCCCTCGTTATCGGCTCGCATGGCTGTTCCCTTCTTGCGGTTGGACTTCGAGCAGTTCGACGGGTGCGGCGGGGCGGCGGGGGCGTTCGGCCCTGAGGACGACCGCGACGGCGAGGAGGACCACGACGCCGCCCGCCGCGATGGGGAGCGTCACGGCCTCGCTCAGGACCAGCCAGCCGAGGAAGACCGCGACCACCGGGTTGACGTAGGCGTAGGTGGCGACCAGGGAGACGGGGGCGGAGTGCAGCAGCCAGACGTACGCGGAGAAGGCGATGACCGAGCCGAACACGACGAGGTAGGCCCAGGCGATCCAGGAGCTCGCGGCGTAGGAGGCCGGCTCGATCCGCTCGCCGGAGAGCAGGCCCACGGCGGTGAGGAGGGCGCCGCCGGTGAGCATCTCGTACACCGCGGTCACGAACGGGTCGCGCGGCAGCTTGAGGCGGGACTGGTACCAGGACCCGAACCCCCATGACACGGAGGAGAACGCGACCAGGGCGATCGTCCAGAAGGGGAAGTCGCCGGTGAGTCCGTTGGAGGCCAGGAGGGCGGCGAGACCGACGAAGCCGACGATCGCGCCCGCGGCGGCGGCGCGGGCCGGGCGTTCGCCGGAGAGCCTGCGGCACAGCAGGACCCACAGCGGGACGGCCGCGACGAGCAGCGCCGTCAGGCCTGAGGGGGCGCCGCCGCTCTCGGCGACGGTCACCATGCCCTGCCCGAGGACCGGCAGGAGGAGGCCGAGGAGCGCGCACGACCACAGTTCGACGCGGCCGATCCGCAGCCGCCGCCAGCCGCCGCGGAAGGCGAGGATGACGCCGAGCAGGACGCCGGCGGACAGGAACCGCGTCCCCGCGGCGACGAGGGGCGGCATGTCCTCGACCATGACGCCGATGCCGAGATAGGTCGAGCCCCAGACGAGGTAGACGGTGCCGAGTGCGATTCCGATGAGCAGCATGGGACTGACGCTAGACCGTCGCCTGCATTATGAAAAGCGATAATCATCGATCAAAGCCATCGCCAGGGCCGATCGTTCGCGATAGCCTCGGCCTCATGGCAGAGGTCGAACTGCGGCATCTCGCCGCGATGGCGGCGGTGGTCGACGAGGGCTCGTTCGGCCGTGCCGCCGTGCGGCTGGGCTACACGCAGTCGACGGTGAGCCAGCAGATCGCCTTGCTGGAGAAGACGATCGGCGGCCCGGTCTTCGACCGCCCCGGCGGCCCCAGGCCGGTCCGGCTCACCCCGCTCGGCAAGGTCGTGCTCGGGCACGGCCGCGAGCTGCTGGCGAGGGCCCAGGCGATGGCGACCGCCGTCGAGCGCTTCAACGCCTGCGGCGGGCGGATCGACATCGGCACGTTCCAGAGCCTGTCCAACGTGCTGCTGCCGGAGTTGGTGGCGCGGCTGCGCGACGAGCAGCCCGGCTGCGACATCAGGCTCGTCGAGGACGAGTCGGGCCGGCCGCCGGTCGGCGAGGTCGACCTGATGTTCTTCGACGGCCCGGGTGGCGGGGAGGCGGAGCACCGCAAGCTGTTCGACGACCCGTACGTGCTGGTGGCCCGGCGCGGGGCCTTCCCCGACGGGCCGGTGCGGTTCGCGCAGCTCGACGGGGCCCCGATGGTCGCGTGGCCCCCGACCTGTGACCAGCCGCGCGTGGAGCAGGCGTTCGCGGACAACGACGCGCGCCCGCAGATCGTGTTCCGCGCCGCGGGCAACGAGGCGGTGCTGGCGATGGTCCGGGCCGGGATCGGGTCGGCGGTGCTCCCGCTGCTGGCCGTCCACGGCACGGCCGCGCTCACCGAAGGGGCCTTGACCGTGCACGAACTCGCGCCGGAGGTCCCGCCGCGCGAGATCTACGTGCTGTGGCAGACCGGACGCACGCTTTCACCCCTTGCGTTGCGGGCCATGGAGATCGCCGCCGAGATCGCGGCGGACTTTCCGGCGGCCGGTCGCCCGTGATCATTCGCGGCCGAAGGCGCCGATCCCGGCGTGGAGCAGTCCGATGAGGCGGAAGGGCGCCGGCGGGGCGGTGTGACATCACCCCTGGAGCCCCACCGACGACGAGCCCACTGTACTACTACGTTAGTTAGTAGATGGATCGGGCGCGGAAGGATGACGACGCTCAGGGCCGGCAGGGCCGCCGCGGCTACGGTCCGCAGTCGCCGCAGTGGGCGTCGGCCGGAGGCTCCTCGTCGTTGACCAGGGACTCGATCCATTCGGCGAGGCCGACGCCGTCGACTTCGATCTCGTAGAACTTGTCGGGCTCGAAGATCTGGTGGTCGGCGCCGGGCGCGGTGTAGCTGTGGATCGTCACTCCCGATGCTTCGATGGCGGCCTCGTTGCGGTCGATCTCGGCGAGGAGGTCCGCGGGGTCGGCCAGCCATTCGGTCAGCTCGGAGGTGGCGTTGGGGTCGTAGGCGAAGTCGAAGCGGCCCAAGACGAGGTCGGGGTTGTGCAGGCCGGCCTGGGTCCAGAAGCCCGGGACACTCCAGGCGTCGGGTTCGAGGCCGGCGGTCGCCCAGTCGGGGACCGCGTCGTAAGCGCCCCAGTCGGTGTCGAGGACCTCGGTGTTGAAGTCGGGATCGTCCGGCCAGGCGCCCGATTGGCCGCCGAGGACCGTGACCTTCGCGTCGGGCAGCAGGTCGGCGACGAGGCCGCCGTAGATCGGGGCCGCGACCGATCCGGCGGTCTTGCCGATGACCACGACCTCCTCGGCGTCGGGGTACTGCTCGGCGAGGTAGTCGAGGGCGGCCGTGCCGTTGGCGTAGCCGTTGTGCTCCACGGTGAGTCCGGTGGAGTACTCCTGGGTCGAGGCGCCCAGGTGGGAGTCGCCGGTGCAGGAGGTCACGTAGATGAACGAGTACTCCGAGAACGGGTTGTCGCCCCGCGTGGTGTCGAACATGCCGCTGCGGTTCTGGGGGTCCACGCCCGAGACGTTCCAGGTGTAGGCGTCGCTCTTGCCGCGCTCGCCGGTGAACGCGCAGGTCGCGGCGTCCCAGCAGACGCCGCCGCCGTTGAGGAAGAGGACCACTTTCGTGGTGTCGGCCCGGCGCTCCCAGAACGCGAACGGGGTGCCGTCGGCGCAGTGGCAGTCGGGGGCCGTCGCCTCGACGCGGGTCCACTCCAGCGGTTCGCGGGAGTTGAACAGCGCGCATCCGGCGAGGAGGAGCGACAGTGCGGTGAACAGGAGCAGGAGCTTTCGCGGAAGGGTGTTGCGGGGGAACGGATTCGTCATGGGGCCAGTCTGGGCGGGGCCGGAGCGGGCGCGCATCTGTCGAAAGTCAGGTCCTGAAACCTGACTTTCGGCAGGTGTCCGGCGGCGCCGCCGGGGCCTAAGATTGCGCCTGTTATGAAGCACCAGCTCACCGCATTGCGCGGCACCCTGCTCAGGCCGGGCGTCCAGGACGCCGGCCTCGCCGCCGTGCTCCTGGCCGCCACCTGGGCGGTGTACGGTGGCGCGGCCGATGATCACAGTGGGCTGTTCACCGAGGCGGTGTGGTTGCGATCGACTGCGGTGCAGTGGGTGCTGATCTCGGTCGGTGCGGCGGCCGTGGTGGTGCGGCGGGTGTGGCCGGTGGTCGCGCTTGCTGCGGCGGTTGTCGCGGTGCTCGTGGAGATGGCGTTGGCTTTGGGGCCCTTGCCGATCGCGGCGGCGGTGCCGGTGGTGCTGTACACGGTGGCGGTGCGGCGGGAGCGGAAGGTGTCGCTCGCGGTCCTGGGTGCGCTGTTGGCGCTCATGGTGGCGTGGTCGCTGTACACGGCATTGGACGGCAAGGCGAACGGCTGGACCTATGCGGGCTGGCCGCTCGGCGCGGGCGGGCGCGAGCAGGACCCGGACGCCGTGCTGGGGCCGACCGACTGGGGCGGGATTCCCGTGCTCGGCCCGCTCCTGGTGGTGGCGTGGGCGATCGGGTGGGGCGTGCGCAGTCGGCGCGAGTACCTCGTCCAGCTCAGGGACCGCCAGCGCGGTCTGGAGCGCGAGCGTGAGCAGCGGGCCGCGCTGGCGGTCGCGGAGGAGCGGGCGCGGATCACCCGCGAGCTGCACGACGTGGTCGCGCACGGTCTGGCGGTCATCGTGATGCAGGCGCAGGGGGGCGCGGCGGCGTTCGCCAAGCGGCCCGAGTCCACATTGGCGGCGCTCGACACCATCGCGGCGACCGGGCGCGCCTCGCTCGCCGACATCCGGCAGGTCTTGGCCGAGCCGGAGGCGGGTGCGGTGCCGGGTCTGGCGGATCTGCCGGAGCTGATCGCGCGGGTGCAACAGGCGGGGACTTTGGTGCGGTTGCGGACCGATGGCGTGCCGCGAGCGCTGCCCGCGGGCGTCAATGCCGCGGCGTACCGGATCGTGCAGGAGGCGTTGACCAACAGCATGAAGCACGCCGGGCCGGGGGCCGCCGTCACGGCCGTGATCGGTTACGGCCACGGTGAGGTGACGGTCGAGGTCGTCGACGACGGTGTCGGCGGGGCGGTGGCCGGGAGTGGGAACGGGTTGCGCGGCATGCGGAAGCGGGCCGCGATGCTGGGCGGCGAGGTGGAGGCCGGGCCTGTCGAGGGCGGGTTCGCCGTGCGGGCGCGGCTGCCGTTCGGTCCGGAGGACGCGGCGTGATCCGGCTGGTGCTGGCCGACGACCAGGTGCTGCTGCGTCAGGGGCTGCGGATGATCCTGGAGGCCGCCGACGACATGGACGTCGTCGGGGAGGCCGACGACGGCGCGGGCGCCGTCGCGCTCGCGGTCGAGCAGGGGCCCGATGTGATCCTGATGGACGTGCGGATGCCGGAGGTCGACGGCTTGGAGGCGACCTCGCGCATCCGGGCGCTCATGCCGGACGGGCCCCGCATCCTGATCCTGACGACGTTCGACCTCGACGAGTACGTGTACGCCTCGCTTCGCGCGGGCGCCAGCGGGTTCCTGCTCAAGGACACGCTGACCGCCGACCTGCTGTCGGGCATCCGGGCGGTGGCGCGGGGCGACGCCATCGTCGCGCCGCAGGTCACCCGACGGTTGATCGAGCGCCACATCGGATCGGCCGGTGATCCCTTGCCGCGCAGTGAATCCGACCTGCGCGAGTTGACCGAGCGGGAGCGCGAGGTGCTCGGACTCGTGGCCCGGGGCCTGTCGAACGCCGAGATCGCCGGGCGGCTCTTCCTGGCCGAGGGCACCGTCAAGGGCCACGTCAGCCGCATCCTCGCCAAGCTCGACCTGCGCGACCGGGTACAGGCCGTGATCCTGGCGTACGAGTGCGGTCTCGTCCGTCCCGGCTGACGGTCCAATGGGCTGCTGAGCTGGGGTTTTCCGGTGCACCCCAGGGAGAATGAGGGGGTCTGCCCTACCGACCGGGGCGGGATTTCTGTTTAGTGTCGGCTTGACCGGACTTGCCGATTTCGACAGAAGCAGAGCCCTGATGACGACGCGAACCGCGGCACCCCCGCCCACGCCCGCCGACGCCCGACGCCGCGGCCCCACCGTGCGGGTCGCCGCCTGGAGTGCGGCCAACCCCTGGAAGGCGATCGGCGCGTGGGTGCTGTTCGTCGCCGTGTGCTTCGGGGCCGGGACGACCGTCGGCACGCAGCAGGCGGCGTTCTCCGACTACTGGATCGGCGAGGCCGGGGACGCCGAGGCGATGGCCGTCGAGAACGGCGTCGCGGCCCCGGCGGTCGAGCAGATCCTGATCACCGCGCCCGCAGGCGATCTCGACGCGGCCGCGGTCGACGCCGCGGTGGCCGACCTGACCGCGCGGATGGGCGAACTCGACGAGGTCGCCGACGTCAGCGAGCCGGTGACCGCTGCGGACGGCGAGGCCGTCCGGGTCGCGGTCACCATGTCGATGCCCTTCCACGAGGCGGTCGACCACATCGACCCGCTGCTGGCGGTCACCGCGGACGTCCAGGAGGCCCACCCGGGGCTGGACATCGCCGAGACCGGCAGCAAGTCGATGTCGGTCGAACTCGACGAGCAGCTCGGCGCCGAACTGGCGAAAGTGGAGCGGTTCACGCTGCCGGTCACGCTGGCGATCCTGTTCGTCGTGTTCGGGTCGCTCCTGCTGGCGGGCGTGCCGCTGGCGCTCGCGGTCAGCTCGATCCTCGCCGCGATGGGCGTCTACGCGCTCGGCTCGCACTTCTTCCCCGACGCCGGAGGCGCGGTCACCAGCGTGCTCGCGATGATCGGGATGGCCGTGGGCGTGGACTACTCGCTGTTCTACCTCAAGCGCGTCCGCGAGGAGCGGCACCGGCTCGGTGCGGACGGCAGCCTTGCCGCCGCGGTCGAACTCGCGGCCGAGACGGCCGGTCGCACCATCGTGGTCTCCGGTGTCGCCGTCATGGTCTCGCTCGCGGGCCTGTACCTGGTCGGCGACGTCATCTTCTCCTCGATCGCGACCGCCTGCATCATCGTGGTCGCCATCGCCATGGTCAGTTCGCTGACGGTGCTGCCCGCGCTGCTGGCCAAGGTCGGGCGGCGCATCGACGGCGGCAGGCTGCTGCGGCGCCGCGGCACGTCGGGCGAGAGTCGCCTGTGGACTTCGCTGCTGCGTCCGGCGTTCCGGCGCCCGGCGGCCACCGCGGTCATCGGCCTGATCGTCATCGGCGGCCTCGCCGTTCCCGCGCTGGGCATGACCACGAGCGTCGAGGGCAAGGAGACCTTCCCCAGGTCGCTCGACACCATCGCGGCGTACGACGAGCTCACCGACGCGTTCCCCGACGCCGGGGTGACCCACACGGTCATCGCGAAGGTGGACCCCGCCGACGCGGACGCGCTCGCCGCGGCCGTCGCCGACCTGGAGGCCCGCACGCAGGAGAACGCCCTGTTCGCCCCGACCGAGCGGCCGCGCGTGCGCGTCTCCGAGGACGGCGCGGCGATCGCGATCGACCTGCCCGTCCCCTACCCGACCAGCGACCCTCGGGCCGCGCAGTCGCTGGAGCTGCTGCGCGGGGACCTGGTGCCCGCGACCATCGGCGAGATCGACGGCGCCGAGTACGCCGTGTCCGGGGAGCCGGCGTACGCGTCCGACTATTCGAGCCACCAGTCCGCGCACCTGGTCCTGGTTCTGGCGTTCGTGCTGCTGGCGACGCTAGTGGTCATGCTCATCGCCTTCCGGTCCCTGATCGTGGCGGCGCTGAGCATGGTCTTGAACCTGCTGTCGACGCTGGCCGCGTGGGGCGCGCTGGTCCTGGTGTTCCAGGGGACGTGGGCCGAGGGGCTCCTGGACTTCGACTCCCCCGGGTTCATCGGGTCCCGTGCGCCGCTGATGATCTTCGCGATCCTCTTCGGACTGTCGCTGGACTACCAGCTGTTCGTCATGAGCCGCATCAAAGAGGCCGCGATGAGCGGCCTGGAGCCGCGGGAGGCGATCCGGCAGGGCATCCTGTCGTCGGCGAGCGTGGTCACCAGCGCCGCGATCATCATGATGTCGGTGTTCGTGGCCTTCGTCTTCATCGACCGCATCGAGATGAAGCAGCTCGGGTTCGCGCTGGCGCTCGGCGTGCTGCTCGACGCCGTGGTCGTCCTCGTCATGATGCTCCCCGCCCTCCTGGCCCTGGTCGACCGCATCGGCCGCTGGCCGGCGCGCTGGGCATAGCCCGAATACCCGCCGGTCGCGGCTGAACGCGTGCGATATTGGCTGCGCCAGTGACGCATCCACAATGGGGGGAATTCATGAATCGGTTCTTGGGAGCGGCGCTCGCCGGTGCCGTGATCGCGACGGCCTTGTCGGGATTCGGCCAGGCGGCCGCCGCGCAGGAGCAGGACTGCATCGCGCACACCATGCCCGGCGCGGAGAAGTACCGGAAGGAGAACTCCAAGGTCCCCCTGTTCACTCCCGGCGGCGTGGCCTACGAGCTGGACCTCACCAGGTTCCTGCCCGAAGGCGAGTGGCCGGCCGACTCGTGCCTGGTCACGGTGGACCTCGCGACCCAGTACGCCTGGGCCATGGTCCCGTTCATCCTCGATGACGACGACGACGATGATGACGAGGAGCAGTCCGACGACCCCGACCCCGTCGAGGAGCCGCCGGTGCCGGCGTACTCGTGGCGGGACGTCATCTATCCCGCGGACCAGGACGCGCGGGTCCTCCACCGGCAGTTCTTCCAGGCCACCGCCGCCGACGGGACCACCGGCTGGGTCGACAAGGACGACCTGACCGGGTTCGACGACGCGGCCTTCGAGATGCCGACCCACAACCCGGCCAACGGCCTGCCGGTGCCGAAGGCATGGGAGAACCCGCCCTGCGTGGCCAACGTCGAGGGCGAGCAGCGGCTGTACTCGAAGTCCGGATCGACCATGATCCACTCCGGGACCATCTACTCGGGCACCTGCATCACCGAGCTCTCCGACCCGTTCGGCGGCGATTTCACGCCCTACCAGGACGCGGTCAACCTGCCGCAGACCGGCTGGACCAAGTCGAGCTGGGGCGGGGAGACCATGTGCTTCCTGCGGGTCGACGGAACCAAGGCGTTCATCGACGCGAGCGTCCTGAAGTGGAACACCGACGACCGCGAAGAGTGCTGAGCCCCTTAGGGGACGAGGTTCGACCTGCCCTGCCAGGTGCCGTGTTCGGACAGCGGCCGGAAGCGCAGGGTGGTGAACTCGTGGTGGAAGTCGCGCCGGTCCCGTTCGGCCATCGCCTCGTGGTGGAGGCGGGCGGCGGGGCCGGTGTCGCGGCCGAAGGCCATGCCGGTCATGGCGCGGGCGCTGGTCCAGATCGAGAACGTGGAGACGGTGCGGAGCGGGCGCATGGCCGCGAGTGCGAGGGTCGTCTCGGGGTGGTCGCGGACCTGGCGTTCGACGGGGCGGCCCCAGTGGATGAAGCGCGGCAGTTCGGGCAGGCGCATGCGGGCGAGGGTCACGGCGACGACGGGTTCGGCCGGGTCGGTCCGGCCCGCTTCGGCGGGGAGGTGCGCGAGTTCGCGGACCGTGCCCCAGCGGCGCAGGAACTCAAGGCGCACATGCCATCCGGTGTCGAGGAGGCGGCCGAAGGGTTGTTCGGCCAGAAACGAGTCGAGGGCGGCCTCGTCGGCCCATTCGGCGAAGACGGCGAGGTGGCGCAGCTGCATCCGGTGCGGGGAGACGACGGGGGCGCCCAGCTGCATGCCGACGAGGACTTCGACGTGGCGCAGTCCGGGGGCCGAGGGCGGGCGCAGGAGCCGGCCGGCGGCGGTGTGCGGCGGCGCCTGGACGAGGTGGAAGGAGTGAACGGGCATAGGTCGAATCAAACCCGAGAATCGACCGGACCGCTAGGCCCTGCCGGCCAGGCCCGATTCGTAGGCGAAGACGACCAGTTGGGCCCGGTCGCGGGCGGCGGTCTTCATCATGGCGCGGTTGACGTGGGTCTTCACCGTCGCGGGGCTGATGAAGAGGCGCTCGCCGATCTCGATGTTGGAGAGCCCGGCGGCGACCAGGACGGTGATCTCCCTTTCGCGGTCGGTCAGGTCGGCCAGGCCCGGCACGGCGCGCGGCCGCTGCGGCGCGGGCTGCGCGAGGACCCGCTCGATGAGCGCGCGGGTGGCGGCCGGGGACAGGAGGCGTTCCCCGGCGGCGACGGTGCGGACCGCGGCGATGAGGGATTCGGGGTCGACGCCTTTGCCGAGGAATCCCGAGGCGCCCGCGCGGAGGGCCTCCAGGACCAGTTCGTCGGTCTCGAACGTGGTGAGCACCAGGACTTTCACGCCCGCCAGGTCCTCGTCGGCGGTGATCCGCCGGGTGGCCTCGATGCCGTCGAGGTCGGGCATGCGGATGTCCATGACGACGAGGTCGGCGCGGGTCGAGCGGGCGAGCGCCACCGCTTCGGCGCCCGTGGCGGCGTCGCCGACGACTTCGAGGTCCGGAGTGGAGTCGAGCAGGAGCTTGAAGGTGGCCCGCAGCAGGGCCTGGTCGTCGGCCAGGATCACGCGGATCGTCATCGGTCGGCGCCTTTCTCGGTGGCGGGGAGGGTGGCGTGGACTTCGAACCAGTTGCCGGGCAAGGTTTCGGCGGTGAGGGTGCCTCCGGCGGCGAGGGCGCGTTCGCGCATGCCGATGAGGCCGTGGCCGGTCCCGGCGGCCCGCTCGTGCCCGGAGGGAACGACGGGATTGGTGACGCGCAGGTCGAGCCGGTGCTCTGACCAGTCGAAGTGGAGGGTCACCGCCGTCCCGGGGGCGTGCTTGGCCGCGTTGGTCAGCGCCTCCTGGACGATGCGGAACGCAGCGAACTCGCCTTGTTGTCCCAGCGGCCGGGCTGTGCCGGTCTCGACGAGGCCGACCTGCGATCCGGCCGAGCGGAACGAGTCCAGAAGCGCGTCGAGCCGGTCGAGTCCGGGGACCGGTCGCAAGGAGTCTTCGGACCGGTCGGCCTCATCGCCGTAGCGCAGCAGGCCCACGGTGGCGCGCAGTTCGTCGATGGCCCAGCCGGTGTGCTTGGTGATGTTGCGCAGGGCCTGCTCGGCGGCGGCCGGGTCGGTGCGCATCAGGTACTCGGCGACCCCGGCCTGGGCGTTGACGAGGGTCAGGTTGTGGGCGAGGACGTCGTGGAGTTCGCGGGCGATCCGCAGCCGCTCGTCGAGGACGGCCTGCGTCTTGTCGTTCTCACGTTCGGCCGCCGCCTGCTCGGCGCGCTCGCGCCTCGCGGTCACCATCGCCCCCGCGGCGGTGGCCAGGAGGACGAGGTTGAACATGACGAGGTCGGTGAGCAGCCGGTCGGCCGGGTATCGGAGGACGCCTACGGCCATGAGGATCAGGCCCGCGGTGATGCCCGCGCGCCAGCCGAGCCGACGCGGCACGCGCGCGGCGAGCGTGAACGCGGCCGCCATAGTCGCCAGCGGGACGGGCTGGAACGCACCGATCGAGACCTCGAACCGCGCGTCCGCGAGCGGCACGAGCAGCAGATGGGCCGATTCGGCGAGGACCGTCCCGGCCAGCGCGGCCATCGGCAGGTAGGTGCGCACCAGCAGCGGCAGCCAGGCGGCGACGGTGGCGGTGAGGAGGACGGGGCCGGGCGGGGTGAACTGCCCGGACCGCAGGGATGCGGTGTAGAGCATGACCGCGAGCATCCCGAAGGTGAAGACCCAGCCCGCCGGGGCGGGACGCGCGTTGCGTCCCGCCCCGGCCAGGGCGTGCAGGCGCCGGGCGATCCCCGTGCCGGCCGGCTGTGTCATTCGGTCTCCTCGTTGCGGCCCGTGCCCGCCGCGGCGAGCGGGCGCTCGGCCCGGTGCCTGCCGACGTTCGCCGGCTCGGGCGCGCCCTCGACCGACAGGTGCGGCGTGATGCGCTCGGCCCACCGAGGATACGACCAGTTGCGGTCCCCGATCAGGTGCATGAGCGCAGGGACCACCATCAGGCGCAGGACGAACGCGTCGACGAGGACCGCGAGGGCCAGGCCGATGCCGATCGCCGAGACGATCCGCTCGCCGGTGAACCCGAAGGAGGCGAACACGCACAGCATGATCGTCGCGGCGACCGCGATGACCTGCGCGGTCTCGCGCATCCCGATGTGGACGGCGCGGTGGTTGTCCTTCGAGTGGACCCATTCCTCGTGCATGCGGCTGACCAGGAACACCTGGTAGTCCATGGAGAGGCCGAAGACGATGCCGACGAGGATGACCGGGACGATGTACATGATCGGGGCGCCGGTGCCGACACCGAGGAGTTCGGAGCCCCAGCCGAACTGGAAGATCGCGGTGATCGCACCGAGCCCGACGGCGATGGTCGCGAGGTTGCTGAGCGCGCCCACGAGCGGGACGAGGACGCTGCGGAAGGCGACCGCGAGCAGCAGGAATCCCATGAGCGTGATCAGCCCCAGGTAGAGGGGCAGGCGGTCCATGAGCGCGGTCGAGATGTCGATGTTCGTGGCGGTCTCGCCGCCGACGTGGACCTGGAGACCGGTGCCGTCCTCGGCGGCGGGGACGAGGTCGCCGCGCAGGGTCTCGACCAGGTCCTGCGTCTCGACGGTCTGCGCGCTGGTGGTCGGGGTGACCGCGGCGACGGCCACGGTCTGCCCGGGTTGGACGGGTGCGGCCGAGACGGCGGCGACGCCGTCCGTGTCGGACAGGTCGGTGACCAGGGCGTTGAAGGCCGCCGCGGCGTCCGCGTCCGGGGTCTCGGCGACCAGGAGGAGCGTGGCGTCGATGCCGTCGCCGAAGGCCGGGGACATGAGGTCGGAGTACTCGCGGTTCGCGGAACCGGCCGGGTCGCTGGAGGCGTCGGCGTTGCCCACGCGCATGCTCAGCGCCGGGACGGCCAGCGCGACCACGACGGCCAGGCCGATCACGGCCGTGGTCTTGGGGAGCCAGCCGACGAGGCGGGCCCAGACGGAGGCGGCGATCGGCGGGACGGGGTCGGCGTCGGGTCCGGCGGTGGCGAGTTCGGTGCGCTGGCGCTTGGAGAGGGCCTTGAGGCCGATCATGCCGAGCAGGGCCGGGAGCAGGGTGATCGCGGCGGTGACGGTGAACAGGACCGTGAGGCCCGCGGCCTGGGCCATGCCGGTGAGGACCGGGAGCTGGACGACGAACATGCCGAACAGGGCGACGGCGACGGTGAGGCCGGCGAAGACGACGGCGCGTCCGGAGGTGTCGACGGCCTTGACGACCGCGTCGCGGACCGTGGCGCCGGCGAGGAGGGCCTTGCGGTAGCGGTTGACGATGAAGAGCGCGTAGTCGATGCCGACGCCGAGGCCGATGAGCGCGCCCATGGTGATCGAGGTGTCGGCGAGGTCGATCGCATGGGAGGCGAGCATGACGGCCATGAGGGAGGCGCCGACGCCGACGACGCCGGTGACGATCGGCAGGGCGGCGGCCCACATCGAGCGGAAGACGAGCAGGAGCAGGGCGAGCGCGGCGAGGATGCCGACGATCTCGGTCCCGTGGGAGGCGGTGGGGCCTTCGGCGAACGCGGTGCCGCCGAGGGCGACCTCGATGGAGGCGGAGTCGAGGCTTTCGGCGGTGTCGCGGATCGCGTCGGGGTCGGCGTCGTCGGTGACGGCGACCGTGGCGTAGGCGGTGTTCTCGGCCGTGTCGATCTGGGCTTCGGCGCCTTCGCTGTAGGGGCTGACGATCGCCTCGACGCCGTCTTCGGCGTCGACGGCTTCGAGCATGGCGGCGATGCCGCTCTTGACGGCGGGGTCGTCGATCGCGAGGCCGTCGGTGTGCCAGACGATGGTGCCGCTCTGCGTGTCGGAACCGGGGTAGGCCTCGTCGAGAAGGGCGTAGGCGGTCGCGGATTCGCTGTCGGGCAGTTCGGTGACGTCGGTGAATCCGGAGCCGAGGCCGGCGACGGCGGCCGCGAGGCCGATCAGGAGTGCGATCCAGCCGGTGAGGACCAGGGACCGGTGCCGGACGCACCAGCGGGCCAATGCTGACATGGGAGAACCTCTCTGACGATCAGTGGGAGGTCTCCAGTCTCGTTTCGGAAGGCGCCGCCGTCGTCGGCTGAACGCGGTGTCCGGTGTACCGCGTCCGCGGTACACCGGACGCACCGTCGGTGGCACTCAGGCCTCGCGCCTGCCGAGTTTGACGAGCAGGGCCGTCCAGAGTGCGCGCAGGCGTTCGCGGAAGAAGTAGGCGACCGCGATGACGATGAGCACGAAGGGGATCGCGATCGGCAGGACCGTGGTGAACCCGAGGACCACGACGAGCGCTTCGACGCCGATGAAGGACACGACGCCCATGTAGCCGAACATGGTCAGGGCCTGGAGGCGGAACACGAGGGCGGCCAGGGCGGCTCTGATCCGGGTCATCAGGGCAGGCACTTGTCCGACTGGGTCTCCGGGCGGTAGGGGGCGGCGTGCGGGAGGGGGCTCGCGCCTTCGGGTTTGCAGGCGTCGAGCATGAGGCCGAGGTAGCGGCGCCAGCTGTCGTCGTTCTGGTCCATGCCCCACAGGACGTTGGTGAGCATGCCCATGATGCGGCCGATGTCGTCGGAGGTGAGGTCAGGGCGAAGTGTCCCGGCGGCCTGGGCGCGGGCGGCGAGTTCGGCGACCGCGCCGAGGACCGGGGCGGTGACCTCGGCGGTGAGCGCGCCGGAGTTGGTGGCCGCGGCGAGGACGTGGCGTTCGCGGCTGACGAGTTCGAGGGTGGCCTCCATGGCGGCGACGAGGCCGGCGCGGGGGTCGTCGCCGGCGAGTGCCCGTTCGAGGACGGGGGCGAGGGCGGCGGTGATGCTCCGTTCGAGGGCGGCGCGGACGAGGGCTTCGCGGTCGGGGAAGTGGCGGTAGACGGTGCGGGCGCCGACCTCGGCGCGCTTGGCGACCGCTTCGAGGCTGGCGTCGGGTCCGGTCTCGGCGAAGACCTCGCGGGCGGCGTCGAGGATGCGTCCGGCGTTGCGGACGGCGTCGGCGCGCGGGGGCCGCTCGGTCTCGGTGCTCATCACCCCATGATACAAGTGGCAGAGTTCTGCCATCTATGTTACGGTCACCGGGAACTGGAAACGACAGAATTCTGTCATTTAAGGAGACCTCCATGACGAAGACCCTCGGCCTCATCGGCGCCGGCATGATCGGCGGCACTCTTGCGCGCCTTGCGATCGCGGCCGGAATCGACGTCGTCGTCGCGAACTCGCGCGGCCCCGAGACCCTCGCCGAGCTCGTCGCCGGACTGGGCGAGCGCGCCCGCGCCGCCACCGCGGAGGAGGCCGCCGAGGCGGGCGACCTCGTGGTGGTCAGCGTGCCGCTGTCGGCCTACGAGCAGCTCCCGGCGAAGGCGCTGGCGGGCAGGACCGTGCTCGACACCATCAACTACTACCCGCAGCGCGACGGCCGGATCGCCGTCCTCGACGCGAACGAGTCGACCACGTCGGAGCTCGTGCAGCGACACCTCGCCGACTCGCGGGTCGTCAAGGCGTTCAACAACATCACGTTCTTCAGCCTCGGCGACCTGGCACGTCCTTCCGGGGCCGCCGACCGCAGCGCCCTGCCGATCGCCGGGGACGACGCCGGGGCCAAGGGCGAGGCGGCCGCGCTGCTCGACGCGCTCGGCTACGACGCGGTCGACCTCGGTTCGCTCGCCGAGAGTTGGCGTTCCGAGCCGGGCACCCCGGTCTACGTCGACCCGTACATGCCCGGGCCGATCCCCGAGGGGCTGAACGGCGAGCAGGCGTTCGGATGGCTCATGTCGACCCCGTCCACGCCGGTCGCGGCCGCGCGGGTCAAGGAGCTGCTGGATGCGGCCGTGCGCGGCACGGCCGGTGGCGTCTTCCCCAAGATGTAGCGGATCAGGTCGTCGCCCGCTCCTTGACGGCGCGGGCGACGACCTCGCCGAGCCAGGACCGGGCCTCGCTGAAGCGGAACCCGAGGGACGTCGCGCGAGCGGTGTCCATGGCGTAATAGCGGTCGAAGGCGTACGGGGAGACTTCCTCCCCGGCGACGGCGAACCGGGGCTCGCCCGCGCCGGCGGCTTCGATCGCGGCGCAGACGTCGGCGACGTCGAGTTCCCCGGCGGAGGCGGCGTTGACCGGTCCGGTGAACGATTCCCTTGCGGCCCAGAGCAGGACCTCCGCGATCTCGCCGTCGCGGATGAAGGAGGCGGGGTGGTTCACCGGGTGCACGCCGATCGGCTCACCGGCCGCGACGCGGTCGATGTAATAGGCGAGGCGGCCGGTGAAGTCGGCGCCGCCGAGCACGTGGGCGCAGCGCACCGAGGCGAAGTCGAAGGCCGCGCCCGACAGGACGGCCTCGGCCTGGCGCTTGCCTTCGCCGTAGTGCGCGTCGGCGAAGACCGGATCGCTCCACGGGAGCACGAGGTCGACCGGCCAGGCGGCGGGATCAACCGCCACCTCGCCGACCGGGGTGCCAGGCGGCTGCTCGGTGAGGCGGGCGGAGGTGCCGGGGTGGTAGACCTCGACGGTCGAGGTCATCACGTACCGCGCGGTGCGGCCCGCGAAGACGTCGCGGGCGACGGCGGCCTGGCGCGGGGTATAGCAGACCTGGTCGACGACCACGTCGAAGCGCTTGTCCCCCAGCGCTTTACGGAGCGCCTGTTCGTCGTCGCGGTCGGCGATCAGATGGGTCGCGCCCGGCGGGGCGGGCGCGGAGCCGCGGTTGAGCACCGTGACCGCGTCGCCGTCGGCGAGGAACCGTTCGACCAGGTGGCGCCCGAAGTAGCGGCTGCCGCCGATGATGCACACGTCGTTCATGCCCACAGCCTCTCTTGTTAGGGTCGAAAGCGGAAGTGGTGATCTGGTTAAGGGGTCGTAAGGAGAACTGATGATCGATGTGCACCGGCTGCGCGTCCTGCGCGAGGTCGCCCGGCACGGCAGCTTCAACAAGGCCGCCGGGGCGCTGCGGTGCACGCCGTCGGCGGTGTCCCAGCAGATCGCCGCGCTCGAACGGACGCTCGGCGCGGACGTGGTCAGCCGCAGCACCCGCGGCGTCCACCTCACCGAGTCCGGCCGGCTCCTGGTCGAATCGGCCGAGGCCATCGCCGCCGAGCTCCAGCACGTGCAGCGGCAGATCGCCGACCTGTCGACCGGCACAACACGGCTCACGATTGCGACGTTCACCAGCGGCGGGCGGCGGTTGCTGCCGGAGGCGTTGCGGGGCTTGTGCGCTGCGCATCCGGAGCTGGAGGTCGCGATCCTCGAACACGAGCCCGAGGACAGCCTGCCGCTGGTCCGCTCAGGCGGTGCCGACCTCGCTTTGGCGTACCACTTCGACGGCCCTCCGCCGGTGCGGCCGGGCGACCGCAGCGGGCTGGAGTGGACTCCGCTGGCCGATGATCCACTGTGGCTGGTGCTGCCCGACGGGCACCGGATGGCCGGGGCCGCCGAGGTGCATCTTGCGGACCTCGCCGAGGAGCGGTGGGTTCTCGGCTGCCTCAGCACGGCCGGGCTGCTGCGCGACCTCGCGGCGCTGGCGGGGTTCGCGCCGCGGATCTCATGCAGCGCAACGGATTACTTCTTCGCGGCGTCCCTGGTGGGGGCGGGCGTGGGCATCTCGCTGCTGCCGCAGCTGGCGCTCGACCAGGTCCCGACCGGACTCGCCGTCGTCCCGCTCGCGCACCCGCGGCCTTCGCGCCACGTGGGGATCGCCGTCTCGACGCGGCGCGGTGCCGCGGTGCGGCCCTACCTGGACCTGCTCGCCGTGGCACTGCGATCCGCCGCCGATGCCCTCAGTGCAGGGCGCCCAGGAGCTGGGCACTGAAGGGGTTGGTCTGCTCCCCCTTGACGATCCGGCTCGGCCAGTCGGGGTCGGCGATCAGGCTGCGGCCCACGGCGATCATGTCGAACTCGTCGCCTTCCATGCGGTCGAGGAGCTTCTCGATGCCGGTGGTCCCGGGCTGGAAGGCCATGCCCTCGGGGCCCATGAACTCCTTGTCGAGGCCGACCGAGCCGACGGAGATGACGGGCCGCCCGGTGAGCTTCTTGGTCCAGCCGGCCAGGTTGAGGTCGCTGCCGTCGAACTCGGGCAGCCAGTAGCGGCGGGTGGAGGCGTGGAACGCGTCGACGCCGGCGGCGGCGAGCGGCGCCAGGAGCTGTTCGAGCTCACCGGGGTTCTCGGCCAGGCGGGCGTCGTAGGCGCCGCCCTTCCACTGGGAGAAGCGGAACGTCACCGGGAAGTCCGGGGAGACCGCGCCGCGGACGGCCGCGACGACCTCGGCGGCGAAGCGGGTGCGCGAGGCCAGTTCGCCGCCGTAGGAGTCGGTGCGGTGGTTCGTTCCCGCCCACAGGAACTCGTCAATCAGGTAGCCGTGGGCGCCGTGGATCTCGACGCCGTCGAAGCCGAGGCGCTCCGCGGCGGCGGCGCTCTCGGCGTAGGCCGCGAGCACCTCGTCGATGTCGGCCCGGGTCATCGCGCGGCCCTTCGGCGATCCGTCGAGAGCGAGGCCCGAGGGGCTCAGCACGTCGGCGTCAGGCACCGGGCCGGTGCCGGGGTCGCGCGTGGCGCCCACGTGCCACAGCTGCGGGAAGATCGCGCCGCCCGCCTCGTGGACGGCCTCAGCGACCCGCCGCCAGCCCTCCAGCTGCTCCTCGCCGTGGAAGCGCGGGATGCGCGCGCTCGCCCACGTCGACTCGTGGCCGATGTAGGTGCCTTCGGTCACGATGAGGCCGACGCCGCCCGCGGCCCGGCGGGCGTAGTACGCCGCGACGTCCGCATCCGGCACGCCACCGGGCGAGAACTCCCTGGTCATGGGGGCCATGACCACGCGATTGCGCAGGTCGAGGCCGTTGATCGCGGAAGGGCGGGCGAGCAGCTGCGCGGCTCGCTCCGCGGTGGCGGTGCGGCGGTCGTTCACGGGTCGTCTCCTTGTAGACGGCGTATCTTTACTAGACAACGTACACTCAAAGATACGTCGTACACAACTGCTACGGTGTGAGGCGGCACGAGAGAGGCGGAGGCCATGGCTGAGAAGGCGACCGAGGACGTCCCGGTCACGCTCTGGGAACGGCTCGAACGCCCCGCCCGCACCCCCCGGCAGCGCCTCAGCGGCCCGCGCATCGCCGCCAAGGCCGTCGAGATCGCCGACGCGAAGGGCCTGTGCGCGGTCACCATGCGCACCCTCGCGACCGAGCTCGAAGCCGCGCCGATGGCCGCATACCGCTTCGTCGACGGCAAGGACGACCTCTTCGCGATCATGGTCAACGAGGTGTACGCCGAACTCGACGTCCCCGAAGGGCCCTGGCGGGAGGTCCTGCGCGCCTACGCCGTGCAGATCCGCGACATGATGCACCGCCACCGCTGGCTGGCCGAACTCCCCCCGCACGTCACGATGACGCCGACCCCGAACCGCCTCGCCTCGATCGACCGCGCTTTGGCCTCCCTCGACGGGCTCGGCCTGGACATCGAGGCGATGATGGCGGCGGTCCGGACGGTCTCGGGCTTCGTCCACGGCACCGTCGGCGACGAGGTGGCGCTGACCGAGTTGCAGCAGGTGAGCATGGCGAACAGCCGCGAGGAGATCCGCAAGGCGCTCGGCCCCCAGTTGCAGTGGCTGCTCGCCAGCGACCGGTTCCCGGTCTACGAGCGGTACATCTACGAGTCCGGCTGCGCCGAGGAGCCGCAGGTGCACTTCGACGCCGGCCTCGAACTGGTCCTGGACGGCATCGCGGCGCGCATCGAGCGCGCGAACACCAACTGAGAAGGAGCGATCCCCTTGTCCCACCGCAGTTCCAAGGTCAGTCCCCCGGTCGACGAGCGCGCGCTGTTCATCGGCATCCACCCCGACGAGTTCGGACCCGGCGAGCTGCCGCCCGGGATGACGCCCGCGACGCTGGCCGCCCAGATCGAGCGCGGCTGGGCCGCGATCGAGGCCGAAGGCGTCACCGGCGAGTGGTGCGGCCTCGGCAAGGACCCCGACGACGCCGAGGCCGAACTGCGCCGCCGCTTCGCCGACAAGCCGTTCGGCCTGGCCGTCATCGGCGGCGGCATCCGGCTGCTCCCCGAGCACACCGTCCTGTTCGAACGGATCGTCAACGTCCTCATCGACCTCCAGCCGGGCATCCGCCTGAGCTTCAACACCAACCCGGAGAACTCGCTGGAGGCGCTCCGCCGCTGGCTCGACCGCTAACGGGACGGGCCGACCGGATCCCGGTCGGCCCGTTCTCGTTCAGGCGCCGAACGCGGCGGCGTTGTCGCTCGCCCAGTCGGCGAAGGTGCGGGCGGGCCGGCCCAGGAGCTCCTCCACGGTGCGCGTGGTGGGGCCGGGGTTGACGGCGTAGTCGGACAGCGAGCCGAGCAGGCGCGCCGGGACCTCTTCGGGCAGCCCCTGGGCGAGCATCCCCTGGCGGACCGCCTCGGCCGGGACCTCCTGGAAGGACAGCGGCCGGCCGAGGGCGGCGCCGAGGAGGCGCACCTTCTCGGCCTGGTCGAGCGACTGCGGCCCGGTCAGGGCGAGGGTCGCGCCCGCATGGTCGCCGTTCAGGAGGGCCTGCACGGCGACGGCGGCGATGTCGGCCTCGTGGATCGGCGAGGTGGCGGCGCGGGCGTACGCGCCGCGGACCACGTCGCCGGCCTGGAGCTGCGGGGCCCAGGCCAGCGCGTTGGCGTCGAAGTCGGCCAGGCGCAGGACGGTCCAGTCCAGGCCGGAGGAGGCGACGAGGTCTTCGGCGGCCTTGAACTGGGCGGCGAAGCGGGGCTCGCCCGCGGGGTGGTCCACTGTGGTGGACGAGAGGAGCACGGCGCGCTTGACGCCGTGCGCGTGGGCGAGTTCGAGCAGTTCGCCCAGGCCGGGCCCGGTGGCGCGGGGGCTGAGGAGGATCGCTTCGACGCCGTCGAGGACCGGTTCGAGCCAGCGGGGGCTGAACAGGTCGCCGCGGGCGGCGTGGACGGTGTCGGGGAGGCGGGCGTCGCCGCGGGCGACGGCGGTGACGGGGGCTCCTGCTTGCAGGAGTTGCTGGGCCGCTTGGCGTCCGACGACGCCGCCGGCTCCGGTGAGGAGGATCATCAGGGGTTCCTGCTTTCAGTTGACGGTCGAGCCCTGGCGGGCGGGGGCGTGCGCGACGCGGTGGCGGCGGGCGGGGAGGTAGAAGGTGGGGTTGGCGGGGGCCCAGGCGGCGGCCTTGCAGATGAACTCCTTGTAGAGCGCGGCGGTGCGGCCGTGCATCGCCGAGTCCTTGGGGCGGTCGTCGGGGGTGACGAACTGGACCAGGCCCTCCTTGCGGCCCAGGCTGATGCACTGCTGGGTGTAGTGCATGGCGGGGCGCTTGGCGGTGGCGCCGGTGAGGCGGGCGACGATCGCGTCGGCGGCGATCCAGGCCATGGGGTTGCCTGAGGCGCAGGACATGCGCAGGGGTGTTCCGGCGTCGCCGATCGCGTATCCGGTGTCGCCGACGGCGTACACGTCGGGGTGGGAGACGGAGGCCATCTGGGCGTCGACGACGATGCGGCCGTCGGCGGCGAGTTCGAGGGTCGTGGTCTCGGCGAAGGGGTGGACGGCGAAGCCGGCGGTCCACACGGTGGCCGCGGCCGGGATCTCGCGGCCGTCGGCGGTGGTGATCGAGTCGGGGCCGACTTCGGTGACGGCGGCGTGCTCGTGGACGGCGATGCCGAGGCGGCGGGTGACCTTGCGCAGGTGCGCGCGGGCCTTGGGCGAGAGCCAGTCGCCGTACTCGCCGCGGACGGCGATGGCGACGTGCAGGTCGGGGCGGGACTCGGCGAGTTCGGTGACGGCCTCGACGCCGGTGAGGCCGCCGCCGACGACGGTGACCGGGGCGCCGGTGCCCAAGCGGGCCAGGCGGTCGCGCAGGCGCAGGGCGCCGGGTCGGCTCGCGATCTCGTAGGCGTGCTCGGCGGTGCCGGGGACGCCTTGGGGGTTCCAGCCGCTGCCGAGGGCGTAGACGAGCGTGTCGTATTCGAGCTCGCGGGGGCCGTCGGGGCCGGTGACGGACACGGTCCTGCGGTCGACGTCCATCGAGGCGACCTTCGCGATCACGAGTTCGACGCCGGTGCCGGCGTACATCGCGGCGAGGGGCCGGTGCTTGAGGCGCTGGCCGGTCGCGAGCTGGTGGCTGCGGACGCGTTCGACGAAGTCGGGTTCGGCGTTGACGAGGGTGAGGTGGACGTCGTCGGGGTGGAGCCGCCTGGCGAGGCGTCCCGCGGCGAAGGCGCCGGTATAGCCGGCGCCGAGGACGATGATGCGGTGCTTCATTGGGGCTGTCCGTTCGTGTTCACTGGTGCACTGGGCTCCAATGTGAATGAACGGCGGGCGGGTCGGCAACGGCGAAGGGTTCAATGCACCGTTCACCGGAGGTGAACGCGCTGCTGGGCGCGGGTGGGCGTTCAGCCCGGTTGAACCGGTGTTTCGCAGGTCGGCGGCGCCGGGCCGCGGCGCCCCGGGGAGGCGGGGCGCCGCGGCCTCGATCAGGCTCTAGCAGGAGGCCCCGGAGTTGAG
>NZ_QFRW01000081.1:38488-82327 GCF_003265355.1 Glycomyces dulcitolivorans
CCGTCGAAGAGCAGCGGGTTGTCGGTGCGCCAGGAGTACTTGTCGGTGACGCCCCAGACGGTGATGCCGGTGCAGCGGGCGACGGCCATGCAGGCGTTGGTGACGGTGCCGTAGGTGTTGGCCTGGCCGGAGCCCTGGCCGACGTCGAGCTCGGTGATCTCCACGTCGACGCCGAGGTCGGCGAAGCGCTGGAGGTTGGCCTGGTAGCTCGACAGGTTCTCGTTGTGGGCGATGTGGGTCTGGAAGCCGACGCAGTCGATGGGGACGCCGCGCGACTTGAAGTCGCGCACCATGTTGTAGATCGCGGTGCTCTTGGCGTTGATCGCGTCGGTGCCGTAGTCGTTGTAGCAGAGCCTGGCGGCCGGGTCGGCGGCGTCGGCGGCGCGGAACGCCTCCTCGATCCAGCCGTTGCCGAGCTGCTGCTGGAGGTTGGACTGGCGGCGGCTGCCGTCCCACTCGAACGCCTCATTCACCACGTCCCAGGCGAAGACCTTGCCCTCGTAGTGGTTCGCGACGCCCGCGATGTGGTTGTTCATCGCGTTGCGGAGGTTCTGGCCGGTCAGGCCCTGGACCCAGCCGGGTTGCTGGGCGTGCCAGACGAGGGTGTGGCCGCGGACCTTCATGCCGCGGGCCTGCGCCCAGTTGACGAGCTGGTCGCCGCCGGAGAAGTTGAACTGGCCCGGGTTGGGCTCGGTGGCGTCCCACTTCATGGCGTTCTCGGCGACCACGGAGTTGAACTCGGTGCCGAGGGTGTTGGCGTAGGCGGACTCGCTCAGGTACTGGGTGGAGACGGCGGCCCCGAAGTAGCGGCCGGACTCGGCCGCCGAGGCGCCGAGCGTGGTCGCGGCCTGTGCGGGGCTGGTGAAGATCAGCGCGCTCGCGGCGGCGATCCCCGCTGCGGCGACGGCGGCCGTCGCCAGTGCCAGGCGGCGTCGGACGCTGCGCGGCCTCGGTCGTGGTTCGGTCATTGCGACTCCTTACGTGCTGACGGTGAATCGGTTGACGGTGACGGCACCGCCGAGGGTCTGGGTGGCGTGGTTGAAGACGGCGAAGCGGTAGCCCATGAAGAAGGTCCAGTTGCTGTGCAGGGTGAACGCGGGCCCGAGCGGGGTGAAGGCCGTGCCGTCCTCGCTGTAGGAGAAGAGGGCCTGGCGGCCGGAGCCGGGGCGGATGTCGGCGGTGACGCGGAGCCAGACGCGGTTCGAGCAGAGTTCGGCGCTCGCGCGTTCGGTCCCGGTGCCGGTGGTGTTCCAGTTGGCGTCCATGGTGAGGCCGTCGGTCATCGAGAGGCGGGTGACGCCGTTGTCGCGGCGCAGGCCGATCCAGGCGGAGACGTCGCGGAGCATGGCGAGGCCCGCGCGGTCGCCGTTCGCCATCGCGGACGGGTCGAGCTCGACAGTGGCGGTGGAGGTCGGGCCCTGGATGCGGTGGGTGAGGGTGTTGCGGGCGTTGTAGAGGTCGCTTGTGACGGTGGCGGTCTGGAGGCGCAGGCCGTTGCCGGTGGTCCACTTGGTGTCGTCGGGGTTGTGGTTCCACTCCCACTTGGCGGCGAGGGTCGATGCGGTGAAGGCGTCGGTGCCGATGAGGGAGGGCACCGGGGCCGGGGTGAGGTTCGGGAACGGGTAGCTGCTCCCCCAGGCGCCGTTCACGGTGGTGACCTGCGGCCAGCCGTCCGCGGTCCAGGTGATCGGGGCGAGGGCGGGCATGCGGCCGCCGGGGTAGGCGTCGACGAAGGCCATGTAGTACCAGGCGCCGCCGGGGGTGGAGACGAGGCCGCCCTGGTGGGGGACGCCGCCGCCGCTGATCGGGCCGGGCATGTCGAGGAGCACTTGGCGGAGTGTGTAAGGGCCCCAAGGGGACGAGGCCTTGAGGATGTACTGGCCGTTGGCGGGGCGGGTCAGGAAGATGTAGTAGGAGCCGTTGATCTTGTAGAACCGGGACCCTTCGAGGGTGCCGATGTTCGACGGGGTGGAGAAGACCTGCTGGTTGCGGACCTCGGTCTTGCCGTCCGCCGAGAGCTGGGCGACCGAGATCTGGGTGTTGCCGTAGGCGACGTAGATGGTGTTGTCGGTGTCGACGAGCATCCCGGCGTCGTAGTAGGCGCGGGCGAGCTGGGCGTACTGGGTCCAGGGCCCGGCGGGGTTGGTCGCGGTGTACATGTAGGAGCGGGCGAAGTCGATCTGGCCGAGCCAGTAGTAGCGGTTCTCGCTGGGGCGGTGAGCGATCGTGGACGCCCAGATGCCGCGCACGTAGCCGCGGGCGCCGTTCAGGTCGTACTTGGCGCCGAAGTCGAGGCGCGGCACCGAGTGGCCGATGAACTCCCAGTTGACGAGGTCCCTCGAATGGAGCACGGGCGCGCCCGGCGAGTAGTGCATCGTCGAGGCGGTCATGTAGAAGTCGGACCCGACGCGGATGACCTCGACGTCGGCGAAGTCCTGCCACACCACCGGGTTCGCGTAGGTCTGCTGGGCCTCGGCGCCGGTGAAGGGGACGAGGGCGGTCGCGGCGGCGGCGCCGGCGAGCACTCCCGCCCCGCCGATGAGCAGCCGCCGGCGGCTGCCCGGGTGGTCGAGCCAGCGTTCGATCGGTTCGGTCATGAGAGATCGGCCTCCCAGACGATGCCGCCGCCCGTGGCGTCGGAGGCGAGCCGGTCGCGGGCGGCCGTGTCGCCGTAGAGGGCCCAGCGCATCCAGTCGAGGCTGGTCGCGACGGTCTGGGGGTAGGTGGGGCCGTTCCAGATGAACTCGTCGTGGCCCTGCCCGGTGTGGGTCATGAAGGCCTTCGGCGCGGGGAGTTCGGCGTGGGCCCGGCGGGCGAGGTCGTAGTCGCAGATGGGGTCCTGGTCGCCGTGGACGAACAGGACCTTCGCGTCCACGGTCCCGGTGGGGTTGCCCATGTCGACGCACGCGTACGGGATCGCGGCGGTGATGCGGGGGTCGGGCCAGGCGGTGAGGAGGCCGTGGGTGGTCATGCCGCCCAGGGAGTGTCCGGCGGCGCCGACGCCGAGGTCGGTGTCCATGCGGCCTTCGAAGGGGTCGCCGGAGCCGGGCTCGCCGAGGGCGAGGGTCTGCGTGAGGACCTCGGTGACGTCCATGGACTGGTTGCCGTTGTAGACGTCGCCGACGTTCCCCTCCGAACCTGTTGTGGTGGTCGGGAAGACGGGGGCGGGGACGATGAAGCCCGCGGCGGCGAGGGGCCGGATGAGCACGCCGTAGCTTTCGGGGTTGCCGCCGAGGCCGTGGCTCCACTCGACGACGGGGAACCGGCCGTCCGCGATGGGGGCGTTCGGGACCGGGTCGGCGCCGGGCGTGCCGGAGGCGGCCGGGTAGAAGATGCGGGTGACCAGGGTGCGCCCGGCGCGGCCCCAGGTGAACTCGCGGACGCCCAGCGGGAACGTCTGAGTCGGGGCGGGCCGCGCGAGGGCCGGTGCGGCGGCGCCGATGAGGGTGCTCGCGCCCGCGGCGGCGGCGAGGCCGATGACGGTTCGGCGGGGGACGGTCATGCTTGCTCCTTCGTTCGTGCGGAGGGGGACCGGGACGGGGCGGTCGCGGACCGGCGGGTGCGGCGCCCCGCCCCGGTCCCGGTCGGTCAGCTCCCGGCGATGTCGGCGAGGACGGTGTCCGCGCCGCAGGTGGCCCCCGCGGGGACCAGGGAGAACTGCTGGTTGTTGGCCCCGGTCGGGGTCCACTGGACGATCGAGGAGCCCGCGGTGGTCGAGAAGTTGTAGACGTCCAGCGCCTTGGCGGAGTGGCGGTTCACGAACGTGTAGTAGCCGGCCGAGTTCCTGGAGACCGTCCACTGCTGGTTGTTGCCGTTGAGGTTCGTGTACTGGGCGATCGTGCCGCCGTTCGCGGTGCTGAAGTTCCACACGTCGAGCACCTGCCCGGTGTGGCGCACCTGGATGCGGTAGTAGCCGTTCCCGGAGTCGATGAACCGGAACTGCTGGTTGTAGCCGTCGTGCTCGGTGTACTGGGTGAGGATCGCGCCGGTCGCGGTCGACGCCCCCTGGATGTCGAAGGCCAGACCGGAGTGCCGGGAGACGATCGTGTACCAGTCGCTGGTGTTCGGGGGCTGCGCGTCGGCCCGGTCGGCCTGGAAGGCGACCAGTCCGGCGGTGGCGACCACGACCGCGGCGACGAGCGCGGCGAGGCCGCGCACCCACCGGGTGAGGATCGAGAGATCGGGTGCGGCCGAGGCCATCGGGTACTCCTTCGCGGGTTCGGGGAACGGGGGGTTCACGGGGTTCAGCACGTGGAGCCTCCTCGCAGGGTCAGGAGGCCGAGCCGGTACGGCAGCTGCGAGTACTCGCCGCCGGAGTTCGGGTTCCGCCCCTGGTAGAGCATCTGGATGTTGTTGGTGTTCAACGTCATCGTCTGGTCGTTGCCGGCCCTGATCAGCTCGCCGTGGCTGATGTCGGCGGTCCACCGGCCGCCGGGGAACGTGACGTTCGCGGGCCCGGCGAACGGCGCGTTCTGGGTCGCCCGGTGCGGCTGCCACTGCCCGGTGAGCCCGTTGGCGGTGTAGGAGCGGTAGTACCTGACGCCATCGGAGCCGATCGACTCCCAGATGAGCAGGTACTGGTTGGTGTTGTCGAGCTTGTAGACCGCGCCGCCCTCGAAGAGGTTGAACTGCGAGTCCTGGAGGACGATCTGCGTGTTCCGGAAGCCGTTCGGGAACTCGCCGATCGTCGTCTCGGAGCGGTAGACGTGCCCGTTGTCGTCGCCGGCGAACAGGTAGCACATGGTCGCGTCGCAGATGTTGTAGAAGTCCAGCCAGAAGCCGTTGCTGTTCTGCTGCACGATCGGCGGCGTGCTGGAGATGAAGTTCCGCGGCGCCGACCAGCTGTTGGGGTTCGTCGGGTTCGTGCTGACGGAGTAGGACGGCGGCCCGGTCTGGTAGACGAGGTACCACTCGTTCCTGGGTGCGAAGTAGAAGATCTGCGGGGCGGCGGCGTACCGGCCGCCGATGTTCGGGTTGTTGTCCAGGAAGGTCAGCGGCGCGGCGGAGGCCTGGGACCAGTCCGAGAAGTGGGTGTAGGCCAGGCTCCAGTTCCCGGCCGTGTTCGCGGTGGTCATGTAGACCAGCCACTCGTTGCCGTGGCGCACCACCGTGGGGTCCTTGACCGACACGATGTTGTGCGCCGCATCGGGTTTGGGCGAGACGAGGATGCCGCTGGAGTCCCAGTTGTAGGACGTCGGCAGCGCCTGGGACCCGACCGGGCCGTCGTCGACCGTCGAGGCGCTCGCGGTGAGCGAGCTGGAGGCGAGGGCCGCGGCCGCCGCGAGGACGGCGAGCGCTCCCAGCACCCGGGTGCGAAGCGTTCGTTGCATGAATCGCCTTTCCATGTGAGGAACCGTGCCGGTGGTTACCGATCACAGGATGAAACCGGTACCGAAACGTTCGGTGCGGGTTTCGAAAATTAGATGCATCGAATCATAGAGAATCGTCGATATTGTGTCAACGGTGAGATCGAAGGCGGTGCGCATGGGGCGCAGGGCGCTAGACTGCCGCGATGGACCCCGCCCCCGCCGCTTCTGACGGCCCACTGACGATCGCTCAGCTCGCGGCGCTGGCCGGCGTCTCGACCGCGACGGTCTCGAAGGTCGTCAACGGCCGCTCGGACGTGGCCGCGACGACGCGCGGGCAGATCGAGGAGCTCATCCGGGCCCGCGGGTACCGGCGGCAGCGGCGCCCGGCGAAGGCGGCGGCGCTCGTCGACGTGCTCTTCCACGAGCTGCGCGGCTCGTACGCCATCGAGATCCTCAACGGCGTCCAGGCCGTCGCCCGCGAGCACCGGCTCGGCGTGGTCGTGTCCGAACTGGGCGGACGCCACGTCCCGGGCCATGACTGGGTCGAGGACGTCATGGCGCGCAGGCCCCTCGGCGTCATCTCCGTCTACTCGGGACTGAAGCCGGGCCAGAGCGACCGGCTCTACAGCCGCGACATCCCGCTGGTCCTGGTCGACCCCACCGGGGACCCCGACCACGACGCGCCCTCGGTGGGCGCGGGCAACTGGAACGGCGGGCTCTCGGCGGCTCGCCACCTGCTCGCGCTCGGGCACCGGCGCATCGCCGTGATCACCGGACCGGACGACATGGAGGCCGCCCGGGCGCGCCTCGACGGCTTCCGGTCCGGGCTCGACCTCGCGGGCGCGCCGCTCGACCCCGCGCTGGAGCGCCACGGCGACTTCGCGATCGCGACCGGCCGGGACCTGGCTTTGGACCTGCTGCGGGCCGAAGGCCGGCCGACAGCGGTCTTCGCGGCCAACGACGGCATGGCGATCGGGGTCTACCACGCGGCGGCGGCGCTGGGCCTGCGCATCCCCGCCGACCTCAGCGTCGTCGGCTTCGACGACCTGCCCAAGGCCCGCTGGTCGGTGCCGCCGATGACCACGGTCCGCCAGCCCCTCGCCGACATGGGCGCCGCCGCGGCCCGGATGGTCGTGGACCTCGCCGCGGGCGGGGCCCTGCCGCAGCAGCGCGTCGAACTCGCGACCGCCCTCGTGGTGCGCGAGAGCACCGCACCGCCGCGGGACTGATCAGGGCCGGTCGGTGCGCAGCGCCCGCGGCGAGCGGCCGAACTCGCGGCGGCAGGCCTTGTTGAACGCCTGGAGGTCGGGGATGCCGACCGAGGCGGCGACGGCCGGGATCGAGAGCGTGGACTCGCGCAGCAGGTGCGCGGCGCGTTCGAGGCGGCGGCGCCGGATGTGCGCGACCACGGTCGTGCCGGTCTCGGCGCGGAACAGGCGCGTGAGGTGGTTGTGCGAGAGGCCGACCGCCGCCGCGACGTCGGGGACCGAGATCGGTTTCGGCAGGCGCCCTTCGATGTAGGCCAGCGCGGCGGCCACGGCGGGTCGGCCGCCGGGCGCGGGCGGGCGCAGCTGGGTCAGGCGCCACAGGACGGCCCAGACCTCGGCGTTCGCGCGGGCGGGGGACGCGGCGGTGATGGCCTGGCGGAGCATGGCGTCGAGGACCGGGACGGCGGGCCCGGCGTCCTGCATGAGCGGGAACGTCTGCGCCGCTCCTCGGTCGGCGAGGCGCAGGTGGAAGTAGAGGTGCTCGGAGGGCCCGCGGTAGCGGTAGTGGACCTCGGCGTCGGCGGGGATGAGGCTCACGTGCCCGGGGCGGATGGGGTGGAGGGTGCCGCCGACTTCGAGTTCGCCTTCGTAGTTGTAGAGGTGGAGCTGCCACAGGTCGGGCAGGCGGAAGCTCTCGGAGGGCACGGTCCGGCCGTGGACCGCGACGCCCGCGTTGGAGACGGCGGGCGGTTGGTCGAGGGACGCCTTGACGGTCTGCACAGTGAAAACCAACCACTAGTCGGTGATTCGAACCCATTACAGCGGGCACGGTACTCCATACGCTCGTCGCATGACAACCACAGCACCACTCCTGTCGTCGGTCGAGGTCGCGCGATTCGTCGCGAACGGCTTCCACCGCATGGACGCCGTCGTCCCGGCAGAACTCAACGAGCAGGCGATCGGCGTCCTCGACGCCGGCATCCCCCACGTCCCGTACGGGACGCCGGTGGCGAAGGCGTTCGAGGAGGGGTCGTTCGCGCGGCGCCTCATCGAGGTCCCGGCGGTGGCCGGGGCGATCCGGAGCCTGGTCGGGCCCGACCCCACGGTGGACCACCACGCGGTGCACATCCGCGAGCCGCACGAGGGGTCGGCGCAGCCGCTGCACGGGGACGCGATCATCGACACGCGCGCCGACGCGTTCGACGTGCAGCTCATGTACTACCCGCAGGAGGTCACCGGGACGATGGGCGGGACGCTGTCGGTCCCGGGCTCGCATCTGCGGCGCACCAACGAGTCCGACACGGGCCGCTACCAGAACCTGCGCGGGCAGACCCGCCTGACGTGCCCGGCCGGGACGGTGGTGCTGCTGCACCACGGGATCTGGCACGGGGGGCGGCGCAACGACTCCGACATCCGGCGGTACATGTTCAAGATCCGCTTCAACCCGACGGTGCCGCAGGTGCGGCTGTGGGACGTCGCGGACCTGGACGATCCGCGCATCCCGCAGGAGCTGTCGCGGTACTTCCCGTGGTGCGAGCACGCGACGGCGCGCCTGGAGATCTTCAACCGCATCAAGCTGTGGCGGGCCCTGACCGGGGACGCCTCGTTCGACATCGACTACTGGGCGACCCGGGTCGCCAACCGCCCGGGGAGGGCCGCATGAAGCAGCAGGTTCTGGTTCTGTACTTGAACACTTCAGCGCTGGACTCGGAGGTGCTGGCCTGGGCGTTCTACGACGGCACGGGCAAGACCGACCCGACGACGGGCGACAGCGACCTGCCGCCGTACGACTCGGGGACGGAGGCGCTGCGCGACGGGTGGCGGCTGTTCCAGGCGTCGCAGCTGCTGCCGCCGTACCCGGGGCACGAGTACGACACCTCGTTCATGAAGCACGAGTTCTTCTTCGAGAAGCTGGAGTAGTCCGCGGGCCCTCGGGGCGGTGCGTTCGCCGCACCGCCCCGGGGGTCTGCGTTCGTCAGGCGGTGCCGGTGACGGCGGTGCCGGTGCGGGTGACGGTGTACTCCAGGGTCTTCCCGCTCCAGAAGTGGAACGTCAGGGTGACGGGGTCGCCGTCGCGGACGTTCTCGAAGAACCGCGCGGGCAGCTCGATCTCGCCGTCCTCGTGGTCGGGTCTGAAGGCGTCCCAGTACTCCTTGAAGGAGGTCCAGTCGTGCGGTCCGGCGAACGTGCCGTCGGCGTAGAAGGCCTCCATGGTGGCCACCCGGTCGCCGTTGAACTCGGCGGGGATGACGAGCGAGGCGGTCGTGCCGGCGGCGTCGGCCAGGACCGGGTCTTCGGCGGCGATGACGTTGAGGGTCCACGGGACGCCGGCGGAGAAGCGGACTTCGAGCCGCGCGGTGGTTCCGGGCTCGCAGCCGTCGCCGAGGATGCGCTTGAGGAGCTTCTTCTTGAGCGTCAGGGTGGTGCCGTCGAGGGTGTAGTCGCGGCCCTCCTTGAGCTTGGAGTTGCCGAAGTAGAGGTTGCGGAAGTCGAGGCCGTTGAGGTTGAGCTCGACCGACTGGTTGCGGACGCGGGAGGCGTCGACGAACACGAGGTCGGAGGAGGCGGTGCCCGAGCGGGTCTCCCAGCCGGAGGAGATGTAGTCGAACTGCTCCTCGTCGCGCCATTCGCGGACGAAGCGGTCGAAGTGGGTGCCGTTGTCCCACCACATGGTGGTGATGCCGGTGGTGCGGGCGAGGTAGGAGAAGTGCTCGAAGAACTTCATGGCCTCGCCGCGCTCGACCTTGACGTCGTAGCCGTCGAGGAGGCCGTACTCGCCGATGATGACCGGGATGCCCTTGGAGACGAAGGTGTCGACCTGGCTCTGGAAGTTCTCCTCCAGCATGGCCTGGACGGACTCGTCGTAGCGGATGACGCCGGCGATGTTGACGCTGAAGGGCCAGTAGCTGTAGTTGTGGGTGGTCGCGGCCAGCATCGGGTCGTCGAGGGCCTCGATCTCGGCGGCGAGGGCGTCCATGTGGACCTGGTCGGCGCCGGTGTGGAGCGTGGGCAGGACCAGGAGGCGGTCGGCGTTCTCGCTGCCGGAGGAGCGGACGATGTCGTGGAAGGAGCCGTTGAGCTCGGCCATGAACCGGTGGTCCTCTTCGGCGCCGGAGGAGCCGGTGAAGCCGACCTCGTTGACGGACTCGAAGACCAGCTCCTTCGGGTGGTCCTTGAACCGCTCGGCGATCTGGGTCCAGGTGGCGTCGTACTGGGCCATGACCGCGTCGTGCTGGGCGGGCATGTCGGTGATCCACTGCCACGAGTCGTGGTGGGTGTTGATCATGACGTAGAAGCCCTCGTCGAGGGCGAGGTCGACGACCTCTTCGACGCGGTCGAGGACCTCGGGGTCGATCGTGTAATCGGGGGCGGGGCCGGTGTGGTTGCCCCAGCTGACGGGGATGCGGATCGAGTTGAAGCCCTGCTCGCGGACGGCTTCGAGCAGGCCGGCGTCCGTCCGCGGGTTCCCCCAGGCGGTCTCGTCGTCGCCGCAGCACATGGAGTCGAAGGAGTTGCCGAGGTTCCAGCCCGGCTGCATGGCCGCGACGATCTCCTGCGCGGTCTGCGGTTCGGCGGCCGGCTCCTCGGATTGCGCGGCGGCCGGGAACGACAGCAGCGCGAGCGCGGTGGCGGCCGCGGTGAGCAGCCTGGACGTCTTGCGTATCAACGGATGTTGCCCCTTTCGGCGCACCTGGGGGTCCCGCGGTCGGCCGCGGTCGGTGCTCGGTGACCGGCGCCGTCCACAGGGTCCGGAGACCGCGCGGCGCCATCGACAGACTGCAATATTTCGACGGCCGTGTCAACTAAAGGTTCAATCTTTGACACGGATGCATGGAAGAACGGAGGTCGAATGACCGCTCATGACCGTTTTGACGGGAAGATTCATCGCATGACCGGCGGCGTGAGGTACGCCGTGGGAGCGGGGGCACCCCCTCACCGGCCCCTCGCGCCTCGGACATACTTGCTTCCATGTCACGCACCGATGACGTCGTCAACGGCATCAAACACATGATCCTCAGCGGCGAGCTGCACCCCGGCGAGCGGCTGCCGGTCGAGAAGGAGCTGGCCGAGACGCTCGGCGTCTCGCGCGGGTCGCTGCGCGAGGGCGTCCGGGCCCTGTCGATCCTCGGCGTGCTCGACACCCGCCAGGGGGACGGCACCTACGTGACCGGGCTCGACGTCTCGCGGCTGCTGGCGCCCATGGGGTTCGTGGTCGAGCTCCAGGGCGAGGGGCAGGCCCGCCACGTCCACGCCATCCGGCGCCTGCTGGAGGCCGAGGCCGTCCGCCTGGCGGCCTACAGCATCACCGACGAGGCCCTGGCCGAGGCCGAGGCGCTGCTGGCGGAGGCCGCGCACCTGCTCGACACCGCGCCCGAGGAGCACGAGCGGATCATCGAGATCGACATCGCCTTCCACCGCATCATCGCCGCGCACACCGGCAACCCGGTGCTGGCGGGGATGATCGAGGCCCTCGCCGGGCGCACCGTCCGCGAGCGGCTGTGGCGGAGCCTGCGCGAGGCCGGCGCCGACCGGCGCACCCATGAAGAGCACCTTGCGATCTGGCGCGCCCTGCGCGACCACGACCCCGACGGCGCCCGGGTGCGGATGGCCAATCACCTTCTGGGCGTTGAGGAGTCGCTGCCGAGCCTGGACGACGAGGCTCGGCCGGCGTCCGATCCGGCGGAGTGACCGGACGGCCCGGACGGCAGATTCATTCGATCAATCTGCGTCGCGGCCGAAACTTTTTTCGCGAGTTATGACGTTTGAACGGTATTTTCCGGACACCTTCGGCTTGACGAAGCCGTAACGAACGAGCGATGATCAGAAACATCTGACTTTTGGGGCCTTGGGCGCTTGCGACTTCGCCCCGTCGTGACTATCGTTTGTTTATCCAGACATCCAAATTTAGTGATGCCTCGTGCCGCCGCACCCTACGGCGGCCCGTTCGGAAGGACCGCACCGTGACAGACCCCTCCCCCTCGCCCCGCCTCCAGCGCCGCTCGATCTTCAAGGCCACCGGGCTCATCACCGCGGGGGCCGCGGGCCTCCCGGCCGTCGCCGCCTGCTCCGACATCGCCTCGCAGGAGGGCACCGCCCAGGTCACCGAGGGCTTCGACTTCCTGCCCACCTACAAGGAGTGGCCGCTGCCGGTGGAGCCCGACCTGGTCGGCGAGCCGCCGAACCACCCCTCGGCGTTCACCTCCTATCCGGAGCCGGCCCCGGCCGTCACCGAGCTGCCCTCGGGCAGCGGCACGTACGAGCTGACCGTGCCGATCTGGGGCGACACCCCGTCCTCGGACGACCCGTACTACGCCGCGGTCGCCGACGCCTGGGGCGGCACGAAGATCGACCTGCGGCACGCCGACGGCAACACGTACGCCGACACGTCCGTGCAGTGGCTCAAGGCGAACGAGTACGGCGACGCCATCCAGCTGTTCGGCTGGATGCTCGGCTCCCACTCGAACTTCCGCGAGACGGTCGTCAACAACTTCTACGACCTCACCGAGGTCCTCAAGGGCGACATCGCCGAGCGCTGGCCGCTCCTGGCCGGACTCCCCAGCGCCTCCTGGGGCCAGTCGGTGTGGTCGCGGGACCCCGATGACCCCGACACCGCCGGGATCTACGGCATCCCAATGAACTACAGCGGCGGCCAGGGCAACGGGATCCTGGCCCGCGTCGACCTCATGGAGGCCGCGAACCTCGCGATGCCGACCACCGTGGAGGAGCTGCTGGAGGTCTGCCGCGCCTGGTCCGACGACGCGAACGGCAAGTGGGCCTTCGCGGGCCTGGACTGGTTCGTCGGGCAGTGGTTCGGCCTCGGCGGGACCGACGGCTGGAACTGGGACCCCGAGCAGCAGAAGATGGTCAACAACGTCGAGCGTCCCGAGTTCACCGAGATGCTGACGTTCCGCCGCACCCTGTGGGACGAGCAGCTCCTTCATCCCGACGCTCCCACCGGCACCCTCGACCCCGGCGCGATGCAGGAGGCCGGGACCGTCCTGTTCACCCAGGACAACCTGGTGCGCTGGAACGACTTCAACCTCAAGGTCAAGCGCGGCGAGGCCGAGGGCGAGGTCGCCCCGCTCCCGGCCCTGGCCGCGAACGGCCGCGAGCCCCTGGTCTACATGAGCGCCGGCGTCGACGGATGGACGTTCCTCAACAAGGACCTCAGCCGCGAGCAGGTCGAGGAGTTCCTCGACGTCGCGAACTGGGCCGCGGCCCCCTACGGCACCACGGAATACCAGCTCCTCCAGTACGGCGTCGAAGGCGAGCACTTCACGATCGGCGCGGACGGCTCCCCGGTCTACACCGAGTTGGGCTCCAGCCTGATCCAGGCCCCCATCAACTACAAGCAGCTGTGCGGACAGGTCCAGACGTTCCTGACCGGCGACCCCGACATGGTCGCCAAGCGCTTCGAGTACAACGCCTCCATCAAGGACTACGCGGCCGAGAACGCCTTCGAGGGCATCCGGATCGAGGGACCGGCCGACTTCAAGGCCGCCGGTTCGACGCTCTGGGACCAGCAGCAGGACATCGCCTACGGGCGCGCCGAGCTCTCCTCGATCCCCGAGATGGTCGAGACGTTCATGTCCAACGGCGGCGAGAACGCCCGCCAGTACTACACCGACGCCTACCTGTCCGCCCACGGCGAGTAGCGGCCATGGCGACGCTTCAGACCACGGCGCCGACGGAAGCCGATCACGCACCCGACCGGCCCCGCGTGCGGCGCAAGCGCACCGTCGCGCAGCGGCTGCGCCACGACTGGCCGCTGCTCCTGCTCGCGCTGCCGGTGGTCGCGCACCTCATGGTGTTCCACTACTGGCCTTCGGCGTGGAACATCATCGCATTTCTCGACTACAGCCCGTACCGGCCGTTCTGGGAGAACCCGTTCGTCGGCTTCGCCTGGTTCGAACGGCTCTTCAACGACCCGTACTTCACGCCGGCGCTGCTGAACACGCTGAAGTTCTCGGCCGCGAACCTGCTGTTCATGTTCCCGCTGTCGATCGTGCTGGCGCTGGCGATGAACAGCATCGTCTCGATCCGGCTGCGCAGCGCGTTCCAGTCCGTCGTCTACCTGCCGCACTTCTTCTCGTGGGTCCTGGTCGTCACCGTGTTCGTCCAGGTCCTCGGCTCTGACGGGCTGATCAGCAACTGGCTCATGGGGATGGGCGGGGAGCGGCTGAACTTCACGTCCAATCCGGACACGTTCATGCTGCTGGTGTGGATGCAGTGGGCGTGGAAGGACGCCGGCTGGGGCATGATCATCTTCCTCGCGGCGCTCGCGTCGATCAACCCGAGCCTGTACGAGGCCGCGGCGGTGGACGGCGCGAACCGGTGGCGACGCATGTGGCACATCACCCTGCCGAGCATCCGGCCGGTCATCATCCTGCTGCTCATCCTCCAGATCGGCGGCATCCTCTCCGTCGGCTTCGAGCAGTACCAGCTGCAGCGCTCCTCGATCGGGTACCAGTCGACCGAGGTCCTCGACACCTTCGTGTACTACCAGTCGATCGTCGGCAACCAGGGCGAGTCGTTCGGCACCGCGGCGGGCCTGTTCAAGGGCGTCATCGGCCTGATCCTGATCCTCGTCGCCAACAACATCGCGCACCGCCTCGGAGAGCAAGGGATCTACCAGAAGTCATGACCGCCACCGACGTTCGCAAACCCCGCCGCCGCAGCGCCCGCCCCGTGTGGGACGAGGAGCCGTCGATCCTCGGCAAGCTCGTCAAGGCCGCGTTCCTGCTCTGCTACGCCGCCGCGATCGTCCTCCCGATCTGGGCCGTGGTCGCCACCAGCTTCGCGAGCGAGCGGGCACTGACGCGCGCCGGGGGCAACCTGCTGCTCCTGCCCACCGACGTCAGCCTCCAGGCCTACCGGGAGATCTTCTCCGGCGGCGCGCTCACCGACTCCCTGATCCTGACCGGCCTGCTCACCCTGTGCGGCACCGCCATCAGCATGGTCCTGACCATCTGCGGCGCGTACGCGCTCTCGCGGACCGGGTCACTCCTGCACCGCCCGATCCTGTGGCTGATCCTGCTGACGTTCCTGTTCGGACCGGGCATGTACCCGAGTTTCCTGGTCGTCCAGCAACTCGGCCTGTTCGACAGCTACTGGTCGCTCATCCTGCCGGGGGCGGTGGGGACGTTCAACATCATCATCCTGCGCGCGTTCTTCCAGAACTCGATCCCCGGGGAGCTGCTGGACGCGGCCAAGATGGACGGCGCCGGGGAGTTCCGCACCCTGTTCCTGATCGTCCTGCCGATGTCGAAGGCCATCCTCGCCGTCATCGCCCTGTTCTACGCGGTCGGCTACTGGAACCTGTACTTCCAGGCCGTGCTGTACACCCCGGGCCTGGACACGCAGCCGATCCAGGTCGTGCTCCAGCGGATGCTCATGTCCAGCCAGGGGCTGCCGGAGGGCGCGCAGGCCGCCGCCCAGTACCAGGCCCAAGGCGAAGCCGCCCCGACCGCCGCGCTCAAGATGGCCGTCGTCGTCTGCACCATCATCCCGATCGTGATCATGTACCCCTTCATCCAGAAGCACTTCACCAAAGCCGTCATCACCGGCGCCGTGAAGGGTTGAGAGGAATCCAGTCATGAACAGCGCCAACGAGTTCGAGTGGAGCCGACCCGGCCTGCACCTGCGGTTCGCCCACGGGGACGGACCGGTGCGGCTCGTCCGGCTCGCCACCGGGACCGAGGCGCCGTCCGCGGCGGCGCCGTGGCCGATCGTCGAACTCCACACCGCGGGCCGGGCCCGCGAGAACAACACCCAGGTCTACAAGCAGTCGGCGACCGGGGTGCGGCTGCGCCACGTCGACCACGAGTCCAAAGGGGACGAACTGCGGATCCGCCAGCGCGAGGAGGGGTCGGTGATCGAGGTCGTCAGCGTCTTCCGCGCGGCCGGGCCGGGACTCCAGATCACCCAGACCGTCCGCAACACGGGCGAGCGGGACCTGGTGCTGACCATGGTGACCTCCGCGGTGTTCTCGGTCGCGGGGACCGACTTCGACGTGCTGTGGGGCCGGGCCGAATGGCTCGGCGAAGGGCGCTGGGAGCAGCGGCCGCTCGCCGAGCTCCTGCCGGACCTCTCGTTCGGCAAGTACGGGTTCGCGAGCCGCGGGCACTTCCCGGTGACCAGCCACGGGTCCTGGTCGAGCGGCGAGGTGCTGCCCACGGGCATGCTCGCGTCGGCAGAGGGTCCCTCTGTGGCGTGGCAGGTGGAGACGAGCGCGGGCTGGCATTGGGAGCTGTCGCGCGACGCCGGGACGGTCACGGTCGGCGTCCTCGGCCCGACCGACCTGGAGCACCAGTTCGCCGAGCGCCTGGAGCCGGGACAGGAGTTCACGAGCGTGCCCGCGGGCCTGGTCGTGGCCGACGGCGGCAGGGATGCGGCGTTCGGGGCCCTGACGGCGTACCGGCGGGCGATCCGGGTGCCGCGGACCGCGCACGAGCGGTTCCCGGTGGTCTACAACGACTACATGAACACGCTCATGGGCGACCCGTCGACCGAGAAGCTGCTGCCGCTGATCGAGGCGGCGGCCGCGGCGGGCGCGGAGTACTTCTGCATCGACGCGGGCTGGTTCGGGGGCCCGGACGAGGGCTGGTGGGACCGCCCGGGCGAGTGGCGCGAGGGCGCCGGCCGGTTCACCGGCGGGCTGCGGTCGGTGACGGACGCGATCTTCAGTGCGGGGATGCGGCCGGGCCTGTGGCTCGAACCCGAAGCCGTCGGCACGCAGTCGCCGGTGGCCGGGCTGCTGCCCGACGAGGCGTTCTTCTGCCGCTTCGGCGAACGCGTCGTCGAGGGGAACCACTACCAGCTCGACCTGCGCCATCCGGCGGCCCGCGCGCACCTGGACGAGGCGGTGGACCGCCTCGTTGAGGAGTTCGGGGTCGGGTTCTTCAAACTCGACTACAACTCGAACATCGGGGCGGGGACGGACGTCGGCGTCGCGGCGCCGGGGGCCGGGCTCCTGGGGCACACGCGGGCGCTGCGGGACTGGCTGCTGGACGTGCAGGAGCGCCATCCGCGGCTGCTCCTGGAGAGCTGCTCGTCGGGGGGCATGCGCATGGACTACCACCTGCTCTCTGCGGTGCACCTGCAGTCCACGAGCGACCAGCAGGACTACCGGATGTACCCGGCGGTCGCGGCGACGGCGCCGGCGAGCGTCCTGCCCGAGCAGGCGGGCAACTGGGCGTACCCGGACACCTCGATGACGCCGGAGGAGACCGCGTTCGCGATGGCCTCGGGCGTCATGGGCCGGATGTACCTGTCGGGGTTCCTCAACGAGTTGAGCGAGGAGCAGACGGCCCTCGTGCACGAAGCCGTTGCGCTGCACCGAGACCGGCGCGACGCGATCGCGACCTCGGTGCCGGTGTGGCCGCTGGGCCTGCCGGGGTGGGACGACGAGGTGATCGCGGTGCTGCTGGAGTCCGGGGCCGGGTCGCTGCTGGCGGTGTGGTCGCGGGGCGACGGCGCCGAGCTGGCGCTGCCGGACCTGAAGGGGCGCAGCCTGACGCAGGTGTATCCCGCGGCGCTGCCGGAGTGGACGGTCCGGGACCGGGACGGCGTCCCGGTGGTCGACGTCCCGCCGGGCCTGAGCGCCCGGATCTTCGAGGTCGCCCCGCACTGAGTTCGCCGTAAGCACTGAACACTGAAGGAAACCGCATGTCCGACTGGCCCGAGCCGATCCTCTTCGGCGCCGCCTACTACTACGAGTACCAGCCCGACGTCCTGGGCGGCTTCGACTCCGAGGCGGCGAAGCGCCGCCTGGAGGAGGACCTCGACCTGATGGCCGAGGCCGGGTTCTCGGTGATCCGCGTCGGCGAATCCGTGTGGAGCACTTGGGAACCGGAGAACGGCCGGTTCGACCTCGACTGGCTGGGGCCGGTCCTGGACGGCGCGCTCGACCACGGCATCGGCGTGGTCCTGGGGACGCCGACGTACGCGGTGCCGCCGTGGCTGGCGCGCCTGTACCCCGAGATCGCGGCCGAGGACCGGACCGGGCACCGCGTGGGCTGGGGCGCTCGCCAAGAGGTCGACTACACGCATCCGGCGTTCCGCTTCCACGCCGAGCGGGTGATCCGCAAGATCCTGGCGCGGTACGCCGACCACCCGGCGGTCATCGGGTTCCAGGTGGACAACGAGCCGGGCGTGCAGCTGTACCACAACGAGGGCGTGTTCCAGCGATTCACCGACCACCTGCGGCACAAGTACGGCGACGTGGAGACGCTCAACCGCGAATGGGGCCTGGTGTACTGGTCGCACCGGCTGTCGACGTGGGCGGACCTGTGGCGGCCCGACGGGAACGCGCAGCCGCAGTACGAGCAGGCGTGGCGGCGGTTCCAGGCCGAGCAGACGACCGAGTTCATCGGCTGGCAGGTGGGGATCGCCTGCGAGTACGCGAACGTGGACCAGTTCGTGACGACCTGCATCTGCTACGGCAGGCCCGGGATTGACGAGCGCGCGGTGGCCGACGAGCTGTCCGTGACGGCCGGGAACCCGTACTACCGCATGCAGGACGGCCTCGCCCTGCCGCAGGATCCGAACCCGACGCCGCACTGGACGCTGCACGGGACCGCGGCGCTGTACCGGGCCGCGGACGCGATGTACGGGTCGCGGCAGGAGCCGTTCCTGGTCACCGAGACGAACGCGCAGGCCATCGGCGAGCCCTCGCACAACATGCCCGCCTACGACGGGCAGTGGCGCCAGGCGGGCTGGGCGCTGGTGTCTCGCGGGGCGCGGATGATCGAGTACTGGCACTGGCACACGCTCCACTTCGGAGCGGAGACGTACTGGGGCGGGGTCCTCCCCCACAGCAGAAAGCCGGGCCGGACCTACCGGGAGCTGGCGCGACTGGGCGCCGAGCTCCGCAAGGCGGGACCGGCGCTGGAAGGGCTGGTGCCGCACGCCGACGTCGCGATCCTGTACTCCAAGGAGAGCGAGTGGGCTTTGACGGCGCAGCCCGCCTTGGCGCACGCCGACGGCTCCCCCGACCGCGACTCGTTCCACTCGATCTCCGGGCCGTTCTACAAGGGCGCCTTCGACGCCGGGCTCCAGGTGCGCATCGTCCACACCGAGCAGCTCGGCACACCGGAGCAGGCGGTCGCCGACCTGCCGGTGCTCGTGGCGGCCGGGATCTACGCCGCCGACGACGACCTGCTCGATTGGCTGGGGCGGTACGCGGCCGCGGGCGGGCACCTGGTGCTGGGCCCGCGCACCGGGTACGGCGACCAGGAGGCGCGGGCGCGGCTGGAGTTCAAGCCCGCGCGCCTCGCCGAGGCCGCCGGGGTCTGGTACGACGAGTTCGCGAACCTGTCCGGGGAGGTCGCGGTGCGGGCGGCGAAGGACTCGCCGCTGGAGCCCGGACCCGATGCGGCGGCCGTGAAATGGGCCGACGGCCTGGTCCTGGACGGCTCGCAGGCGCTCGTCGAGTACGTGCACCCGCACTACGGGCGCTTCCCCGCCGTCGCCTCGAAGGCGCACGGGCAGGGCCGGGTGACCTATGTGGGCACCGTCCCCAACGACGCGCTCGCCGAGGCGCTGTTCGGCTGGATCGCACCAGAGGACCCCTGGCGGCCCGCGCACCCGAGCGTGACCGCGACGAGCGGCACCGCGGGCGACGGCCGCACGGTCCGGTTCGTGCACAACTGGTCCTGGGACGAGGTCGAGTTCGTCGTCCCGGCCGCGGCCGTCGATGCACTCGACGACACCGCGTACGAGGCCGGTGCTTCGCTGCGGCTGGGACCGTGGGACGTCAAGGTGCTCTTGGAAGTCCGCTGAGCGTGCGGCCCGCCGGTCCCCCGGCCGGCCGCACCGCCTCACAGCTGCGGGGTCACGCCGATGGTCAGCAGCAGGTTCGCGTAGGCGCGGCGGTCGCCCGAGGCGATGACCAGGGCGACGTCGCCGCCGCGGGACTCGGCGTAGAACGGCTCGCGGTCGAGCTGGACGATCTCCACGCCCGGCATCGCGGCCTGGAAGCCCGCATGCGCCGCGACGGGCCGCCGGTCGGGCGGCGACATGACCGCGGCGGACTCGATCACGACCGCCGTCAGCAGCGGATCCAGGATCTCGTCCACGGTCAGGACGCCGGGCCGCAGGTTCAGGTGCACCAGGGCCGCAAGGGGATTCCTCGCGGTGGCGGCCGGGTAGTTGCCGTCGGCGATGAGGACCCGCGAGCCGTGGCCGGCGGCGGCCAGCGCGGCGAGGATCGGAGGGTGGATGAGCTCGGTCGTCAGCATGGCGGAGGGTTCCCGTCTCTCGAATCGTTGAACAGCATTTCGTTTTTCCGTATGACAGCACTCGAAAGGGAGCCGACGTGACCGACCACCTGCCGCCGCTGGACCTTGGGGCCCTGCCCGACCCAGTCGACGTCTCCGACAACACCGAAGCGCTGGCGGCCGTGCGCGCCGTGATCGACGCCGGCCCCTACACCGACACCTGGGAGTCCTTGCGGGCGTACGAGCCTCCGCAGTGGTACCAGGACGCGAAGCTGGGGATCTTCATCCACTGGGGCGTCTACTCGGTGCCCGCGTTCGCCAACGAGTGGTACTCCCGCAACATGTACAAGGAGGGCACGGCCGAGCACGCCCACCACGTCGCGACCTACGGTCCGCACAAGGAGTTCGGGTACAAGGACTTCATCCCCTCGTTCACCATGGAGCGGTTCGACCCCGACGCGTGGGCGGCGCTGTTCAGGCGCGCGGGCGCCCAGTTCGTCGTGCCCGTAGCCGAGCACCACGACGGGTTCGCCATGTACGACACCGACCGCTCGCGCTGGAGCGCGGCGCGGATGGGCCCCGAGCGGGACGTGTTCGGCGACCTCGCCGCGGCCGTGGACAAGGCGTGGATGGTGCGGGGCGCCTCGACGCACCGCGCCGAGCACTGGTTCTTCATGAACGGCGGCGCGAAGTTCGACTCCGACGTGCTCGACCCCCGCACCCAGGACTTCTACGGACCCGCGCAACGCGAGGAGACCGCCCCGAACGAGCGGTTCATCGAGGACTGGCTGCTGCGCACCGTCGAGGTCATCGACAAGTACCGCCCGCAGGTGCTGTGGTTCGACTGGTGGATCGAGCAGCCGGTCTTCAAGCCGTACCTGGCGATGCTCGCGGCCTACTACTACAACCGGGCCGCGTCCTGGGGGCGCGGGGTCGTCATCAACTACAAGTGGGAGGCCTTCGCGGAGGGCTCGGCGGTGTACGACATCGAGCGGGGCACGACCGGGGACATCCGGCCCGCGGTGTGGCAGAACGACACCTCGGTGTCGAAGACGTCGTGGTGCTGGGTGCCCACGCACGAGTACAAGTCCGCCGAGGACCTGATCGCCGAGCTGGTCGACGTCGTGGCGAAGAACGGGGTGCTGCTGCTGAACGTCGGCCCGAAGCCGGACGGCACGATCCCCGAGGCCGAGCAGGAGCTGCTGCTGCGGCTCGGGCAGTGGCTGTCGGTCAACGGCGAGGCGGTCTACGGGACGCGGCCGTGGGCGATCGCGGTGGAGGGGCCGACCGCGGTGGCGGCCGGGTCGTTCGTCGACGGGGAGGCGCGCGAGTTCACCGGCGCCGACTTCCGGTTCACCGCGAAGTCGTACCCGGCCGGGGACTTCGTGTACGCGATCCCCCTCGGGGAGCCGGAGGACGGGGCGCTTCGCGTGCGCGCCTTCGGGAGCGGGGCCGGGCTGCTGACGCGCGCGGTCAAGGACGTGGCCCTGCTCGGGGAGAGCGGGCCGGTCGAGTGGGAGCAGACCGCGGGCGAACTGGTCGTCCGGACCGACCGGGCGGCGGTCGTCAGGATCGCCCTGGCGCCGGAGGCCGTGCAGCCGCGGCACGAGTTCCTCCACTAGGGACTGCGGTGGTGGCGCCCCGTGCCGGGTGGCGCCGCCGCCGCTCCTACCGGCCGAGCCAGCCGCCGTCGACGGGGATGACCGTGCCCGAGACGTAGTCGGCCGCGGCGCTGGCGAGGAAGACCGTGGCGCCGGCGAGGTCGCCGGGCCTGCCCCAGCGCCCGGCGGGGATGCGGTCGAGAATCGCCTTGGAGCGGTCCGGGTCGTCTTGCAGCGCTTGGGTGTTGTCGGTGGCGATGTAGCCGGGGGCGATGGCGTTGACGGTGACGCCGCGGGCGGTCCACTCGTTCGCGAGGGCCCGGGTGAGCCCGGCGATGCCGGACTTGGCGGCGGCGTAGCCGGGGACGTTGATGCCGCCCTGGAAGCTCAACAGCGAGGCGGTGAAGATGATCTTCCCATGCCCGCGTTCGAGCATGGTCCGGCCGACGGCGCGGGCGAGGGCGAACTGGCTGGTGAGGTTGACCTGGAGGACCTCGTCCCAGTAGGCGTCGGGGTGCTCGGCGGCGGGGGCGCGGCGGATGGTCCCGGCGTTGTTGACGAGGATGTCGACGTCGAGGCCCGCGAGGGTCTCGCCGAGGGCGGCGACGGCCTCGGGGTCGTTGAGGTCGGCGGGCAGGGCCCGGAAGGTGCGGCCGAGAGCGGTCACGCGCTGCTCGATCGCGGAGCCTTCGGGTTCGATGGTGGCGCTGACGCCGACGACGTCGGCCCCGGCTGCGGCGAGGGCCTCGGCCATCGCGAAGCCGATGCCGCGCTTGGCGCCGGTGACGACGGCGAGGCGGCCGGTGAGGTCGAAGGGGTTCACGCGTTCTCCTGGCCTGCTTGGACGTCGATGAGGATCTTCATGGCCTCGCCGGCGGTGAGGGCGTCGAACGCGGACTGGATCTCGCTCAGCGGCACCGTGGCGGTGATGAGGGCGTCGGCGGGGATGTCGCCGGCGTCGAGCAGCTCGATGGCCTTCTCGAAGTCCTCCCTCTGGTAGACGCGGGCGCCGAGGAGGCGCAGTTCGCGCCAGAAGACGCGCTGGAGGTTGACCGGGCGCGGCTCGGGGTGGATGGCGACGACGACGAGGGTGCCGCGGACCTTGGCGTAGTCGACGGCGCCGAGGACGGCCGCGGCGGCGCCGGAGACCTCGAAGACCACGTCGGCGCCGGCACCTTCGGTCCACTCCTCGACGTACGCGACAGTGCTCTTTTCAACGGCAGTGTCGTCGCGGGGGTCGAGGACGGTGAAGCCGAGGTCGGCGATGCGCTCGCGGCGCTTGTCGTCGAGTTCGATCACGACGACCTCGGCGCCGAAGGAGCGGGCGACGGCGGCGATGAGGACGCCGATGGGGCCGCCGCCGATGACGACGGCCTTGTCGCCGGGGGCGAGTTCGGCGCGGCGCACGTCGTGGACGGCGACCGCGGTCGGCTCGACGAGGGCGGCGTGCTGGAGGGAGAGGGTGCCGGGCAGGCGCACCAGGAGGTTCGCGTCGACGTTCCAGCGGCCCTGGAGGGCGCCGGGCGAGTCGATGCCGACGAAGTCGAGGTTCTGGCAGATGTGGCGGTTGCCCGCGAGGCAGGCGGGGCAGGTCCCGTCCCAGGCGAGCGGCATGACGGTGACCGGGTCGCCGACCGCCCAGCCCTCGACGCCCTCGCCGAGCGCGGCGACCGTGCCGCTCATCTCGTGGCCGATGATCGCGGGGACGTCGACGCGGGCGTCCATGTGCCCCGAGAGGATGTGCAGGTCGGTGCCGCAGATGCCGTTGTAGGCCACGGCGATCTGCACCTGCCCGGGACCGGGCGGGGCGGGCTCGGCCTCCCCCACGGTCATGGTCCGGTTTCCTGCGTAGTGCGCGGCGAGCACGGCTGCCTCCTCAGGGCGGGTACGGATCGATCGTTGGTGAGGATCGCACAGATTCCCCGTTTGCGCAATCGTTTGATCATCGGGTGGGCGCATAGGCGATACTGGACCGATGGCGAAACTCAGCGATGTGGCCGCCCGCGCGGGCGTCTCGGTGTCGGCGGTGTCCAGGGTGCTCTCGGGCGACCCCGCGGCGCGGGTCAGCGAGGCGACCAGGGCGCGGGTCCGCAAGGCGGCCCTGGAGGTCGGCTACCACCCGAACTTCGCCGGGCGGGCGCTCAAGCTCGCGCGCACCGACGTCATCGCGCTCATCGTGCCCGACGTGACGAACGCGCTGTTCGCCGAGCTCACCCGCGGCGTGGAGGACGAGGCGGTGGCCCGCGGCTGCGTGATGCTGCTGGCCCGCAGCGAGGACATGCAGCCGGGCGGGAAGATGTTCGACCGGCTCGTCGGCGAGGGCCGGGTGGACGGCATCGTGCTCCAGCCGCGCGACGGGTCCGACCCCGAGGAGCTGGCGCGGACCGTGGGGGTGCGCGCCCCCGTGGTCACCATCCACCAGCGCATTCCCGGCGCGAGCTCGGTGGTCGTCCCCGACGCGCTCGCCGCCCGGCGCGCCACGGAGCACCTGATCGCCTTGGGGCACCGCAGGATCGGCTTCGCCGGCGGCCTCGCCGCCTCCCCGGCCGCGCAGCGGCGGGCCGAGGGGCACCTGGCGGCGCTGCTGGAGGCGGGCCTGCCGGGCGAACCGGGCCTNTGGCGCGGCTTCCGCGAGTCGGACGGGCGCGCCTCGGCGGCCGAGCTGCTCGCACTCCCCCAGCGGCCCACCGCGATCGTGGCCGCCAACGTCAACGCCGCCGTCGGGGTCCTCGCCCAGGCGCGGGCCCAGGGCGTCGCCGTCCCGCAGGAATTGTCGGTGGTCGCCGTCCACGACGCGTGGACCGCCGAGCACACCTGGCCGCCGCTGACCTGCGTGCGCATGCCGCTGTACGAGCTCGGCCGGGCCGCGGTGGCCACGCTCGCGGAGGTCGTCGACGGCGGCCCGGTGGTGCACCGGGCGGTGGACGAGCCCGAACCGGTCGTGGTCGCGAGGGCCTCGACGGCGCCTCCGGCGGCCTGACGGCGGCGGCCCCTTGCGCCGGGCTGAGGGGGCGGCTATCGTCGTCGTTTGATCAAACGTTTGCGCAACCGGCGGCGCGCCCGCGTGCGCGGAACCGAGGAGACCCCCATGACCGTCATCGAAGCCGTCGAGGCCCACGACATCCGCTTCCCCACCTCGTCCACCCTGGACGGCTCCGACGCGATGAACAAGGACGGCGACTACTCCGCCGCCTACATCGCCGTCCGCACCGACGACCCCGGCCTGTCGGGGTACGGCTTCACCTTTACCATCGGGCGCGGCAACGACATCGTCACCGCGACCGCCCTCCAGTGGGCCGTCAAGCTCATCGGCCGCGACCTCGGCACCGTGCTGGCCGACCCCGGGGCCCTCTACCGCGAGCTCCAGTCCGACTCGCAGATGCGCTGGCTGGGACCGGAGAAAGGCGTCGTCCACATCGCACTCGCGGCGGTCATGAACGCCGTCTGGGACCTCGCGGCCCGCGCCGCCGGCAAGCCGCTGTGGCGCCTGCTCGCCGACATGACGCCCGAGCAGCTCGTGGACGCCGCCGACCTGCGCTACCTCTCCGACGCCCTCACCCGCGACGAGGCCCTGGCGATCCTGCGCGCCCAGGCGCCCACCCGCGCCGCGCGCATCGCCGAACTCGAAGCCCGGGGCGGCTATCCGTGCTACACCACCAGCGCCGGGTGGCTCGGCTACAGCGACGACAAGCTCCGCCGGCTCCTCCAGGAGGCGGTCGACCAGGGCTACCGGCACGTCAAGCTCAAGGTCGGGGCCGACCTGGAGGAGGACCGGCGGCGCCTGCGCATCGCCCGCGAGGTCATCGGCTGGGACGCGAAGCTCATGATCGACGCCAACCAGGTCTGGGACGTCCCGGAGGCGATCGAGTGGGTCAACGCGCTCGCCGAGTTCAAGCCGCACTGGATCGAGGAGCCCACCAGCCCCGACGACGTCCTCGGGCACGCGGCCGTGCGCCGCGCGGTGGCCCCGGTCCGCGTCGCCACCGGGGAGCACGGCATGAACCGGGTCCTGTTCAAGCAGTTCCTCCAGGCCGAGGCGATCGACTACCTCCAGCTCGACTCCGCGCGCCTGGCGAGCGTCAACGAGATCATCGCCGTCTACCTGCTGGCCGCGAAGTTCGGCGTGCCGGTGTGCCCGCACGCGGGCGGCGTGGGCCTGTGCGAGCTGGTGCAGCACCTCTCGGTCTTCGACTTCGTGGCCGTCTCGGGGTCCTTGGAGGACAGGGTGACCGAGTACGTCGACCACCTCCACGAGCACTTCACCGACCCGTGCCTGGTGGAGAACGGCAGCTACCTGCTGCCGTCGCAGCCCGGGTACTCCGCCGAGATGCACGCCGCCTCGATCGAGGAGTTCGCGTACCCCGACGGGACCTACTGGGCGCCCCGGGTCTGACCTCACCTCCAGGCGGCCGCCAACCGCTCGTACTCGGCGGCGGTCACGGGGAGGACCACGCCGTGGCAGGGGTCGTCCGGCAGCCGGGAACCGGCGGCGGGCGACCACTCCCCCGCGGCGAGGTCGGTCGTCTCGAACGGGACGTAGCGCCGCTCGGCCGTGAACTCGTCGATCCACAGGAACCACTTGTCCTCGGTGTTCGACTTGTAGACCAGCGGGCCCTCGCCCTGGCTGATCGCGCCCAGGCCGATGCCCTCGGCCAGCGGCTTCCAGTCGGCCGCGGTCAGTGAGGCCGCGGTCTCGGAGAACACCGTCTTGCCTTTGGGGACAACGGAAGTGCGGCTGCGCTCGTCCTTGAGGAAGCGGTAGTAGACGCCGCCGTGCTCGATGACGGTGGCATCGATGGTGTGCCAGCCGCGGTCGATCCACACCCGCGGTTCGGAGAAGGTGCGGAAGTCGCGGGTGGTCGCGCACAGGATCCGGTGGTACGCCTCACCGGTGTGCGCGGCGTCCTCGTAGAGGGTCGAAGACCAGTGGACGAGGTAGGCGTCCTGCTCGGGGTCCCAGACGGCCTCGGGCGCCCACGTGTCGCCGGCCTCGGGCGGGGCGACCTCGACCAGGCGGCCCTCGCCCCAGTCCACGAGGTCCGTCGACTCCCACACCATGATGGAGCGGCTGCCGTGCCGCTGGTGGCGGTCCCAGTCGAGGCTCTTGTACAGGCACAGGTCGGTGGCGACGAGGTAGAACCGGTCGCCTTCGGGCGAGCGGACGATGTGGGGGTCGCGGACGCCGCCCTCGCCGAGCGTCGAGCGCAGGACCGGCTTGCCGCCGTTGAGATCGGCGAAGCGGAGCGGGTCGTTCCCCTCGCTCAGGGCGAAGTGGATCTGCTCGCCGTCCTCGTCCTCGCGTTTGAAGTGCGCGTAGAGGTACCCGGCGTACTCGGGTTCAGTGGACACGGATCTCCTCGATGTCGATGGGCTGCTCGGGGAAGGACACGCGGACCGCCAGCGCGGTCCGCGTCGCGAACTCGATGCGGACGGAGCGCTCGCCGCCGGGCCCGGACCGGTGGACCTGCGTGAAGGTGCGGCCGTCCGCTGCGGTCTCGACGGTCCACGGGTGGGTCGGCGGCTCGGCGAAGTCGATCTCGATCCGGTTGACCGGGTACTGGTACTCCAGGCTCGGGGCGATCCATTCGCCGGGTTCGCGGCGTGCCGCGCGCCAGGTCGAGGCGCCCGGTTCGGTGGCGTTGCCGCCCGTGTGGCCGGGGGCGGTGCTGCTGGTCTTGACCGGGCGGTAGGCCGCGAGCGACATGAAGCCGGGGACGGACGGCGGCTCGGCCAGGAACGGGGCCGGGGGCGGCAGCCGCCGCTCCGGTCCCCGCCCGGGCGTCGCCGGGCCGGTCGCGGTGAGGACGATCTCGGCCGGGGGCAGGCCCTCGACCTCGGCGCGGATGCGCTGGGGCCCTGGGAGGTAGGAGCGCATCTCGATCGCGCCGGCGCCGTCCCAGACGCTGTTGGTCTCGGGGGACAGGGTGAAGCCCGGCCCGGAGGGGAACAGTCCCCCGCCTTCCACGACGCGGAGTTCGATGGTCCGGTCGTCGGCGACGCGGACGCCGCGCTCGTCGACCAGTTCGACCTCGATCCGCGCGTCGCCGGTGCCGTCGGTCGGGATCGTCGCGGTGTCGGCGCGCAGCCGGATCCCCGCGGCCGTGCCCGGCTGCGGGAACGCGGGCGGGGCGATGCCGCGCAGGAGTTCGCGGTACCAGTAGTAGGCGCGCTTGGGCCGGCGGAAGTAGTCGGCCAGGCCCATGAGCCCGGATCCGGGGGCGACGGTCTTGTAGTGGAAGGCGCACCAGAAGATCTTCCCTGCGCGCCACGGGTAGTCGACTTCGACGCCGTGCTCCCATGCCACTTCGTACTCGCCGGGGCCGTTGCCGAGCACGCCGTGGTACTCCGACACGACGCTCGGGAAGCCGGGGTCGTGGTAGAGCTCGGCGCCGTCGCCGTTGTACCCGGCGATGTCGCCGAGCACGTCGAAACCCTTGCGCTGGGCGCCGCCGACCGCGGCGGGCCGGGTCGGGTCGAGTTCCTTCGACAGGGCCACGAGTTCGACGGTGAGGGCCTTGGCCTTGTCGGTGACCCGGTCCTCGGAGAAGAACGCCTCGTTGCCGATCGACCAGGTGATGATGCTCGGGTGGTTGCGCTGGGTGCGGATCATCTCGCGGAGCGCCCGGCGCAGGCTCTCCTCGAACTCGGGCTCGTCCTCTTCGTGGACGGGGTAGGCGCTGGCGAACCAGTAGCCTTCGACGTCTTCGCCGCCGACGCCCCAGAAGTGGAGTTCGGACCAGAACAGGACGCCTTGGCGGTCGCACTCCTCGGCGAAGAACGGGTGGTGGGGGTAGTGGGAGCCGCGGATGATGTTCATCCCCAGCTCCTTGATCATCGCGACGTCGCGGCGGATCGAGGACCGAGTGCCGGCGTCGCCCCAGCCGCCGCGGTTCTGGTGCACGTTGGCGCCGTGGAGGTCCAGGTGCTCCCCGTTGAGGAAGAAGCCCCGGTCGGCGGTGAACTCGAACCAGCGCACGCCGAAAGCGGTCTGCTGCGAGTCGCGGACGGACCCGTCCGCTGAAACGGAGGCGGTCAGGCGGTAGCGGTGCGGGTGGTCGGGGTGCCACAGGAGCGGTTTCTCAAGGGCCCCTTCGAGTTCGACCAGGATGCGGGAGCGGGCCGGGATGTGGCGGCGCACCGGGGCCATGGTCGCGACCGCGCGGTCGGGGTCGGCGATGACGGCCGCGACGGTGACCTCGACGGCGTGCGGCTCGTCGTTGACGACCTCGACTACGGCCTCCACGGTGGCGCGCTCGCGGCTCACTTCGGGGGTGGTGACGCCGACGCCGTACCAGTCGATGCGGACCCGGTCGGCGACGATGAGGCTCACGTCGCGGTAGATGCCGCCCGCGAAGCTGTAGTCGCCGCCGCGCGGGGCCAGGCGCGGGTTCCACAGGTTGTCGACCCGCACGAAGACCTCGTTCGCCCCGGCGGTGACGACCTCGGAGAGGTCGACGGTGAACGGGGTGTAGCCGCCCTCGTGGCGGCCCGCCTTGCGGCCGTTGACGAAGACCTCGCAGACCTGGAAGACGCCCAGGAACTCCAGGGCGATCCACGAGCCCAGCCAGGACTCGTCGATGGCGAGGGTCCGCCGGTAGCAGCCGTGGCCGACGTAGATGCGGTGCTCGCGGTAGTCGGGCTGCTCGAACGAGTGGGGCAGGCCGACGTCGTACCACTGCGGGTCCGGCGGTTCGAGTTCGGCGCCGGGGTGGTCCCCGTAGTCGAACGTCCAGCCGTCGTTGACGAATCGCTGCTCGCGGATCATGCGGTGCGGTGCCTTTCGGTGCGGTGGGGTGGCGGGCCGCCTCGTCGTCTTGCCCCGGAGGCGGCCCGCCCGATCAGAGGGACGGTCCTATTCGGACTCGTCCCAGGCCTGCTGGTAGATCTCGACGTACCGGTCGGCGCCGAGGTCGGTCAGGTTCTGCTGGAACTCGGCCCAGTCCTCGTCGCTGGAGATGTCGCGGACTCCGGTGACGAACTCGGCCGACGCCTGGACCACGAAGTTCTCGATGTTGGTCTGGACCGTCGCCAGCTCGGTCGCGGTCTCGCCGGTGACGCCGACCTCCCAGTACGGGAACAGCTCGTCGGACTCGTGGCCCTCGTAGAGCTTCGTGGCCTCGAACAGGCGGCGCTCGTAGCCTTCGGGCGTGTAGATGTCGGTCGCGGTGACCTGGCCGTTGCGGAACTCGGCGTCGCTGAAGAACTGCGCCATCGGACCCCAGGAGTTCTTCAGGCCCTCGCCGCTGGGCGCGGGGACGACCTCGAAGTTCGGTGCGAGCGTCTCGTCGAGCGCCACGTCCCCTTCTTCGGGGCGGACCCAGTTCTCGCCCTCGATGCCGAACTCGGCCTGGAGGTGTCCGTCGTAGGAGACCATGAAGTCCACGATCTGCATGAGCTTCTGCTGCTTGGCCTCGCTGGAGCGGTTGGTGATGACGAACGTCGCGCCGGGCGCGGCGCCCGCGCCGCCGGCGCTCCAGAACGTGTCGTCGCCGGCCGGACCGGTCAGCGGGGCGACCGCGTCGTACTGCGTGTAGCGCCCGTCCTCCTGGTTGCTGTCGACGAACCACGGGTGCATGACGGCGACCGATCCGAGGATCACGCCCTCCGCGCTGTTGCCCTTGGCCATGAGCGCTTCGCCGTTCTGCGTGAAGGCGCCCTCGTCGATCAGGCCGTCCTCGTACAGGGAGGTGACGTAGGCGATCGCGTCGCGCCACTCGTCGCGGGTCGGCTGCAGCACGACCTCGCCGTCCACGGCGCCGAGCGCCGACGGGGTCGCGGCCTCGGCGTTCGCGTACATCTCCGGGGTGTAGACGTACGGGTTCATCAGGTACGACAGGAGCGAGGCGCCGCCCGCCGCGGACAGCGGGATCTCGTCGGCCTCGCCGTTCCCGTTGGGGTCCTGGGTCTTGAAGGCCTCAAGCACCGTGCGCAGCTCGTCGGGCGTGGTGGGCTGCTCCAGGCCGAGCGTGTCGAGCCAGGCGGAGTTCATCCACAGCTTCGACGGGTACGAGCAGTGGTAGCAGTCGTTCCACGCCGGGATGCCCCAGATGTTGCCGTCCGGGGAGGTCGCCAGCTCCTCGAACCCGGGCTCCTTCTCGAACGCCGCGGTGAGGTTCGGGGTGTCCTCGCCGATGAGGTCGTCGAGCGGGACGATCACGCCCTGGCCGCCGAGCTTGACGAGTTCGTCGGCGCTGAACTGGTCGACCCACGGGATGAGCATGTAGGCGTCGGGGTAGTCGCCGCTGGCGAGGGAGATCTGCCGCTTCTCGGCGGCCGCGGTCCCGTCCCAGGTGGTGGTCTCGAACTGGAGGTCGACGTCGAACTTCTCTTCGATCACCGTCGTGAACGCGTTGTCCTCCAGGTCCTGTCCGTTCCCGGCGTCCTGGGGGGCGAAGATGGTGATCACGTCGTCCGGAGTGGTCTCCGGTTCCGAAGAGCATGCGGCGAACGCGCCGGCGGACACGGCGAGTGCCGCCCCCGCCGCTGCCGCACGGACGAATCTGCTGGTCATCGTTGACTGCCTTTCATCGAGGAGTTGCCGGGAACAAAAAGGGGTCGAACGCGAGGTCAGCCCTTCACGGAGCCGAGCATCACGCCCTTGGTGAAGTGCCTGGCCACGAACGGGTAGACGAGCAGGACCGGCACGGTGGAGACCACGATGAGCGAGAACTTCATCAGGTCGGCCATCTGCTGGGCCGCGAGCTGGTCGGCGAGGTTCGAGCCGCCGCTGTTGTTGACGATCAGGAGGTCGCGCAGCACCAGCTGCAATGGATAGAGGTCTTCGCTGCGCAGGTAGATCAGGGCGCTGAAGTAGGAGTTCCACTGCCCGATGCCGTACATGAGCGCGATGACCGCGAGGAGCGGTTTCGACAGCGGCAGCACGACCGACCACAGGAAGCGGAGGTCAGAGGCGCCGTCGAGTTGCGCCGCTTCGTAGAGCTCCCCGGGGATGGAGGAGCGGAAGAAGGTCATCGCGATGAGGACCTGCCAGGCGGCGATCGCGGTGGGCAGGATGATCGCCCAGCGGGTGTCGAGCAGGCCGAGGGCGCGCACGACCATGTAGGTCGGGATCAGCCCTCCGGAGAACAGCATCGTGAACAGGACGCCGCCGATGAGGACCTTGCGGCCCACGAGTTCGGTGCGTGAGAGCGGGTAGGCGATCATGACCGTGAGGGAGACGCTGACGAGCGTGCCGACCACGGCGTAGAACACCGAGTTGGCGAACCCGGTGAGGATGGCGTCGTTGCTCAGCACCGCCTCGTAGCCGACGAGGGTGAAGTCCACCGGCCACAGGAACACCCGCCCGCCGGAGACGGCCGCCGGGCTGGAGAAGGAGCTGGCGACGATGTTGGCGAGCGGGACGAGGACGACCAGCAGGAACGTGGTCAGGAGGATGTAGACGCCGACCATGAAGACGCGGTCGACTCGGGTGTCCTGGACCTGGGTGGACTTGCGGCGCTTGGGTTTCCGGGGTTCGGCCTCGGGCTCGGCGCGGTGCGCGGTCGTGAGGGTCATTGCAGGCGCTCCTTTCACCACAGTCCGTTGCCGGTCACGCGCTTGGACACGGTGTTGACGGCCAGGAGGAGGATGAGGTTGATGACGGAGTTGAACAGCCCGACCGCGGTCGCGAGGCTGAAGTCGGCGCTGAGCAGGCCGATCTTGTACGTGTAGGTCGCGATGATCTCGGACTGCGAGAGGTTGAGCGGGTTCTGGAGGAGGAACGCCTTCTCGAAGCCGATCGCCATGACCGATCCGACGCTGAGGATCATCACCACGACGACGGTGGGCGCGATGCCGGGCAGGTCGACGTGCCAGATCTTGCGCAGGCGGCTGGCGCCGTCGAGCCGGGCGGCCTCGTACAGGCTCGGGTCGATCCCGGCCAGCGCGGCCATGTAGATGATCGCGGAGTACCCGGCGGTCTGCCAGACGTCGCTCCAGACGTAGACGCTGCGGAACGCGTCGGGGTCGGCGAGGAGGTTCGAGTCGACGCCGAAGAAGCCCATCACGTCGGCCATGAAGCCGATCCGGGGCGAGAAGACCAGGATGAGCATCGACACGACGATCACGGTGGAGATGAAGTGCGGGGCGTAGGTGACCATCTGGACGGTGCGCTTGAAGAAGCGCGCCCGCACCTCGTTGAGGGCGAGGGCGAGGATGATCGGGACGGGGAACCCGGCGAGGAAGCCGTAGAGGCTCAGCATGAGGGTGTTGCGGATGAGGTCCCAGGCGACCGGGTTGGCGAAGAACCGCTCGAAGTGGTCGAAGCCGGCCCAGGGTGAGCCCCAGATGCCTTGGACCACGTTGTAGTCCTTGAAGGCGATCACGTTGTTGGCCATGGGGATGTACTGGAAGATGACGAAGTAGGCGACCGGCAGGACGAGCAGCGCGTACAGCTGCCAGTGCCGGCGTACGTTCCTCATGCGCGCCGCACGGCGGCGCTCCCCGTTCATGACATCCACGCCCGCTCCTTCGCGATCCGGCTCCGTGAATGTTCACGGTAAACGGAGCACTGAAGGGCGTCAATACGCGAGCGCCATAAACATCAGATCTTTAGGTGAATGATGGTATCGACCGAGTAACAGAACTGTCAATTATGACGCTTTGTCCATTGAAACTGACACTGAGTTCACCATTGATCGGATGTTTCGACGCCCGATGCCGCCGATCTTGATATCGATCTATTTACATATAGAACGCTCATCGCTACCCTGGGCTCAGGCTTCCTGACGTTTCGCTGAAAATATCGAACGTTTCGGAGCCCTGCATCCACGAGCGACCCCAGGGCGCGCACGGGCGCGGCCGGAGAGGTTCCCCCATGACCACACCGATCCTGAGGCGGAGGCGGCGGTTCACCGCGCTCGCGCTGGCGTTCGCGTTCGCGGCGGCCGCGCTGAGCCCGGTCGCCGAGCCGTCGCCCTCCCCGGCACAGGCCGACAACCCGATCGTCCAGACCATCTACACCGCCGACCCCGCGCCGCTGGTGTACAACGGCCGCGTCTACCTCTACACCGGGCACGACGAGGACGGCTCGACCTGGTTCACCATGAAGGAGTGGCGGGTCTGGTCCTCCGACGACATGGTCAACTGGACCGACCACGGCTCGCCGCTGAACCTAGACACCTTCAGCTGGGCCCGCCAGGACGCCTGGGCCGGCCAGGCCGTCGAGCGGAACGGCAAGTTCTACTGGTACGTGCCGGTCATCAATGACGCCACCGGCAGGCCCGCCATCGGGGTCGCCGTCGCCGACAGCCCGACCGGCCCGTTCCGGGACGCCCTCGGGCGGCCGCTGGTCCAGAACGGCGAGATCGACCCGACGGTCTTCATCGACACCGACGGGCAGGCGTACCTGTACTGGGGCAACCCGAACCTGTGGTACGTGAAGCTCAACGCGGACATGATCTCGTACTCGGGCTCGCCCACCCAGATCCCGCTCACGACGCAGGGCTTCGGCACGCGGCCCGGGAGCACCGAGCGGCCGACCCTCTACGAGGAGGGGCCGTGGGTCTACAAGCGGGGTTCCCTGTACTACAACGTGTTCGCGGCGAAGTGCTGCTCGGAGTTCATCGCGTACTCGACGGCGCCCAGTCCGACCGGGCCGTGGACGTACCGGGGGACGGTCATGCCGACGCAGGGGTCGAGCTTCACCAACCATCCCGGGATCGTCGACTTCAAGGGGAGCTCGTACTTCTTCTACCACAACGGGGCCCTGCCGGGCGGCGGCGGTTTCACGCGGTCGGTGGCCGTGGAGAAGTTCACGTACAACGCCGACGGGACGATCCCGCAGATCAACATGACCACCGTCGGGGTGCCGCAGGTCGGGGTCCTCAATCCCTATGTGCGCCAGGAGGCCGAGACGATCGCCTGGGAGACCGGGGTGGAGACCGAGCGCGCCGGTGCGGGCGGGATGAACGTCGGCTGGATCGAGAACGGCGACTGGATCAAGGTGAAGGGCGCCGCGTTCGGGACCGGTGCGACCTCGTTCACCGCGCGGGTGGCCTCGGCGACGGCCGGGGGCCGGATCGAGGTGCGGCTCGACGGTTCGAACGGGCCGCTGGTCGGCACGTGCACGGTGTCGGGCACGGGCGGCTGGCAGACCTGGTCGAGCGTGTCGTGCCCGGTGAGCGGCGCGACGGGGACGCATGACCTGTACCTCCGGTTCGCCGGCGGCAGCGGCTACCTGTTCAATGTGGACTGGTGGCGGTTCGCCGCCTAGGGGCGCAGCGGAGCGGGCCTCCCGCGAGGGAGGCCCGCTCTGCGGCGCCGGGCACTGAGTCGGCGCCGTTCATCAGGTCAGACGAGGGTCCACTTCTGCGCGGCCGAGCCGTTGCAGCTCGCCAGGACCACGAGGGTCCCGTTGGCGGTGCCGCCGCCGGAGGTCCCCAGGCACAGGCCCGAGGCGACGCCGGTGACGGTGCCGTCGGAGTTGACGTTCCACTGCTGGTTCGTCCCGCCGTGGCAGTCCCAGATGATCACCCGCGTGCCGGGGGCGGTGGCGGCGCCCTCGGCGTCGAGGCACTTGCCGCCGTAGACGCTCAGCTGCCTGGAGGCGGTGACGGTCCACTGCTGGTTGGAACCGGTGTGGCAGTCCCACAGCTGGGTGGTCGCGCCGTTCGCCGTGGACTGGGCCGAGACGTCGAGGCAGCGGTTCGCCGCGTTGTTGCGGACCTGGTCGGTGTTCGCGGGCGGGGTGGAGCCGAACTGGCTGATGAACGACCAGACCTCGCCCTTGACCCAGCTGCGGGCGCCGCTCTCGCAGCCGGTGCAGCCGTCGACCGGGCCCTGCTGGTGCCCGCCGTCGAACGCGGCCCAGCGGACCGGTTCGCCTGCGCGGCACGAGTAGTTGGTGGTGATGTGGCGGCCGCTGCCGGAGGCGGGCTCCTGCGGGCTCAGCGACGAGCAGCCGTTGTTGGCGACGAACCGGTCGCGCATCGACCGGGCGTTCGGCATGCTGTCGGTGACGCCCTGGATGCCGAAGTACGCCACCGAACCGGTGCCGCCGCTGCAACCGCTGACCGGTCCCGGGACGGCGATCGCGATGACGGCGCGGAACACGTCGGGCCGGGCGCACGCGAGCGCGTAGCTCATCGCCCCGCCGTAGCTGAAGCCCAGGGAGAACCGCTGGGTCTCGTCGACGCAGAGGTCGGCCTCGATCCGGCGGATCATGTCGTCGAAGAAGACGACGTCGCGGCCGTTGGTGTTGGCCCAGGCGTTGTCGAGGCCCTGCGGGGCGACGAAGATCGCCGAGCCGCCCGCCAGCGCGTCGAGCCCGTAGTGGGCGTAGACGGCGCCGTCGGAGCCGCCGGAGGCGACGTCGTTGGCGGTGCCGCCCCACCAGTGGTTGCCGAAGATGAGCTTGTGGGGCTTGTTGCGGTCGTAGCCGGCCGGGACCTTGAGGATGAACGTGCGGTTCTGGCCGCTGCTCTGGATGGTGTGGGTGCCGCTGGAGAGGGTCGGGGCCTTGCCGCAGCCGGTGCTGGCGGCGGCGGACACGTCGGCCGCGGGCGCGGCGGGGGTGTCGGCGGCCGTCGCCGTCGCACCCCCGGTCAGCGCCAGGACGGTCGCGGCCGCGAGGCACGCGAGGACGGATCTGAATCTCGACATCGGACGAAACTCCTTGGTGGTCAGGCTCGTAGGAGACTGCGCGGTGGTCGGGCATCGCATGAGAGGTCCGTCAGGAGGGCGCGGCCGGGTATCGACTGGAATCGCTCCCAATCGAGGCGGGGATCTGGCCGTGCAATGCCTTGAATATTGACGCTAGTCTATATAGATTGGATGTATGCGGTCAATACCCGAGCGGTTTCCGATATCTGCGGCCCTATGTCCGTGCGCTGCAGCGGGATTCATCGGATCTTTGCGCGGTCGTTCAGCGCGCGAGGCGGTCCGGGTCGCCCTGCTCGCCGCGGCGCACCAGCCACGCGTCGGTGATGTGGGCGAACATCGCCGCGGCGGCGCCCTCGCTGTCGCGGGCGGCGATGCGCTCAAAGATGCGCCGGTGGCCGCGGTTCGAGGCCGTGCACAGGGACCGGTCGGTCCGTCCCATGTAGCTGGCGGTGTTGATGACCTGGCTCTCCAGGGAGCGGACGACGGCGCGGGCGATGCGGTTGCCGGAGGCGCGCATGACGGTGTCGTGGAAGGCGCGGTCGTGCTCGTGGTAGGACTCCGGGTCGTCCACGAGCTGGTCCATGCGGTCGACGAGCTCCCTCATCCGGTCGACGGCCGCCGAGTCGGCGACGCGGGCGGCCACGTCGGCCATGTCGGACTCCAGGAGGCGGCGGGTGACGACGAGGTCGTCGAGGACCCCGAGGGTGTCGTCCTCGTCGATGGTCGCGGCCAGCACCAGCTCGTCGATCATGTTCCAGGAGGTCGAGGGGAGCACCTGGGTGCCGGACCCCTGCCTGATGCGGACCAGGCCCTTCTCCTGGAGGACCTTGACGGCCTCGCGGACCACGGTGCGGCTCACCGAGAACGCCTCGCACAGGGCGTGCTCGGCCGGGAGCGCCGAGCCGGCGGGGTAGTCGCCGCGGACGACGCGCTGCACGAGTTCGGCGGTGACGGCCTTGGCCAGGTTGGTCGGTCGCCGCGCCCAGTCGGGCCGCACCGGACCGTCGGTCGCCGGTGGCTGCACTGTCGTCATCGGACCTCCGTGGGTCGCCGCGCCGGTCGGACGCGGTCGAGACATCAATATACATCACTCCATTGACGTAAGACGTCATACAAGTTACGTTCATTGGCGACCCTGCGAGCCGGACCCCCCGGCCACCCCCACGGAGAGTGAACCTGCAATGAAGCGACGAGCACTGTGGTCGACCGCCCTCATCGCGCCGCTGGCGCTGTACGGCTGCGGCAGCGCCGCGGCACCCGACTCCTCCCCCGGCGGGGGCGACGGCACGCTGGTGGTCTGGGACTGGAAGTCCGGGGACGCGACCGCCGAGTCCTACATCGAGGCGGCCAGGGCCGACTTCGCCGAGCAGCACCCCGACGTCGAGGTCGAGTTCGTGGCCCAGCCGTTCGACCAGTACTACAACCTGCTGGGCACCGCGATCCAGTCCGGCGAGGGCCCGGACGTCATGCTCTTCAACGGCGGCGGCCAGCTGCGCGACCGCACCGACGCCCTGCTGCCCCTTGAGGACTACCTCGCCGAGGACACCGAGCGCCTGGCCGGGTGGGAGGCGTTCTCCGACGGCGGGCACGTCTACGCCGCGCCCGTCACCTTGCAGGGCCACCCGCTCTACTACAACAAGGCGCTCTACGAGCAGGCCGGCCTCGACCCCGAGGCGCCCGCCGCCACCTGGGAGGAGTTCCTCGCCGACTGCGCCCGGATCGAGGAGGCCACCGGCGCCACCTGCTTCGCCATGGGCAACAAGGAGGGCTACGGGATCCAGTTCTTCCTCTCAGGGCTGGGCCCGGGCGTCCTCACCCCCGAGGAGTACGACGCGTGGATCGCCGGGGACCGCGACTGGACCTCGCCGGGCGTCAAGCAGGTCTTCGAGATGTGGGTCGAGGCCGAGACGGCCGGGCTCAACAACGACGGCGTCAACTCCACCGCGATGTTCAACGACGAGTTCGCGCTCTTCGACTCCGGAGAGGCCGCCCACGTCATCGGGCTCATGTCCGACGTGGGCCACTGGAAGGAGTTCGGCGAGTTCATCGGCGCCGAGAACGTCGGCGTCATGCCGGCCCCGGTCGCGAGCGCCGGTGCGGTGCCGGTCATGCCGTACGACGGCGGTATCGGCTACGGCGTCGCCGAGTGGACCGAGGACCCCGAGCTCGCCGCCGACCTCGTCCGGTCGCTGACCTCGACCGCGGCACTGGAGGCGTTCTACGCCGACGCCGGCGCGATCGCGGCCGACACCACCATCGACGCCTCCGGCGCCGGACCGGCCACCGCCGCCATCGTCGCGCAGCTGCCGACCGGCAGGCCCGCGCTGCACGTGGCGCTGTCGGCCGAGACGCTGGAGCTCATGGGGCGCCTGTCGCAGCAGCTGCTGAGCGGCTCGGTCACCGTCGACGACGCGCTGGCGCAGCTGGCCGAGAGCGACCAGTGACCGTGCTCAACGAAGACGTGCCGATCGGAACTCCGCCGCCCCCGGCCGGACCCACCGTGGTCGGGCCCGCCGGGGAGACTGCACGAGCGGCGGACCGAGAGGCTCGGGGGCGTCGGCGCGGGAAGAACCAGCGATTCCCCCGCGCCGACCGCCTCGCCCCCTACGTCCTGGTGGCGCCCGCGGTCCTCATCATCGCCGGACTTCGCCTGTACCCCTTGGCACTCGGCGTCAACTTCTCCTTCACCGGGGACGGCGACCGCAACGGCCAGAACGTCGGGCTGGACAACTACGCGGCCCTGTTCGACGACCCGCTGTTCCGCGAGTCCATGGGGAACGTGGGCCTGCTCGTGCTGCTCCTGCCGGTGGCCGTGGCGGTCCCGGGCGCCCTCGCGACGTTCGTCTACCTGCGGGTGCCCGGGCACCGGGTCTACCGCAGCGTCTACTTCTTCCCCGCGGTCCTGTCGCCGGTGATCATCGGGGCGATCTTCAACCTCCTGCTCGCCTTCGACGGCCCGGCCAACACCGTCCTCGGGACCGTCGGGCTCGGGCCGGTCGACTGGCTCGGCGACCCCGACGTCGCCATGTTCGCCGTCGTGGGCGTCCACATCTGGGCGACCTTCGGCATGGGCCTGGTGGTGTTCCTCGCCGGGTTCGCCACCTTGGACACCTCGCTCATCGACGCCGCGCGCGTCGACGGCGCCTCGCTGCCGCTGGTGGTCAGGCACGTCATCGTCCCGGGGCTGGCGCGCACCATCCAGTTCGTCGTCGTCACCACCATGATCGGGATGCTCACCTCGATGTTCGGGCTGCTGTACGTCATGACCGGCGGCGGGCCGGAAGGCTCGACCTACCTGCCGGAGTACTACATCTGGTTCCAGCAGGGCCAGATGAGCCGCCCCGCGCTCGCCTCAGCCGCGTCCACAGTGCTCTTCGCCGTGATGCTCGTGGTCGGGATGCTCCAGCTCGCGATCCTGCGCCGCTCGGGGAGGGAGGACTGATGGCACCCCTGCGCGCGGGGCGATGGCTCGCCGCGATCCCCATGGCCGCCTTGGCGATCGCCACCGTGTACCCGCTGCTGTTCACCGCGAACGTCGCCATGAAGACCCGCCACGAGTACGTGCTCGACCGCTTCGCCCCGGCCGAGGGGCTCCGGTGGGACGCGTTCGTCACGGCCTGGACGAGCGCCGACATGGGCCGCTACCTCCTGAACTCGGTCATCGTCGTCACCGGCGCGGTCGCACTGCTGCTCCTGGCCGGGTCGATGGCGGGCTTCGCGCTGAGCCGCCTGCGGTTCCGCGGCTCGCGGGTGCTGTACCTCGGCTGCCTCGCGGCCCTGTTCATCCCGTTCCAGGTCATCATGGTCCCGTTGGCGCGCACCATGGGCCAGGCCGGGCTCATCGACACCTACCCGGGGCTCATCCTCGCGTACACCGCGCAGTTCCTGCCGTTCACGGTGTTCCTGATGACCGGGTACTACAGCGGCATCCCGGCCGAGATCGTCGACGCGGCCCGGATCGACGGGAACTCGCTGTACGGGGTCTACGGGCGGATCATGCTGCCGCTGGGGCGGCCCGCGCTCCTGTCGGTCGGCATCCTCGACGCCCTGTTCTGCTGGAACGACGTGCTCATCGCGCTGCTGATGATGCCCTCGGCCGAGCACCGGACCCTCATGGTCGGCGTGACCTCGCTGCGCGGGCAGTACTCCGCGGACATCCCCACGTTCGCCGGCGGCGTGCTCATCGCCGCGGTGCCGGTCCTCGTCCTCTACCTGTTCTTCCAGCGCCAGATCGCCTCCGGCGTCACCGCCGGCTCCACGAAGGGATGACATGCGGATCACCGGTTACCGCACGCTGACGACCATCCAGGAGTGGGCGCGGCCCGTCGGGGACGCCAACGGCGTCTTCGAGGACGGCGTCACCACGCTCCCGGTGGTCCTGGTCGACACCGACGAGGGCGCAACCGGCGTCGGACTCGGCTCGCACGCCGGACTGGAGGGCGTCTTCGCCGCCATCGAGGGCGAGGACCCGCGGGCCGTCACCGCGCTGTACGACCGGATGCTGCGCCGCGCCTTCAAGGCCGGGCACGCGGGCGCGGTGTTCGGGACCATCGGCGCGCTCGACACCGCCCTGTGGGACCTCAAGGCGCAGGCCGCGGACGAGCCGCTGTGGCGGCTGCTGGGCGGGCGCGACCGGGTGGTGCCCGCTTATGCGTCGGGGCTCGACATCGGACTGGGCGACGAGGACCTGGTCGCGGCCTACGGCGTCTACGCCGAGCGGGGCCTGCGGGCGGCGAAGCTCAAGGGCGGCTTGGACGTCGAGGCCGACCGGCGGCGGCTCACGCTGGTGCGGGACGTGCTCGCCGAGGCGGGCGGCGGCGCGCGGCCGGGCCTCATGCTCGACGCGAACGAGGCGTGGTCGCGCAAGCAGGCCGTCCGCCACGTCCGCGAACTCGAACGGACCCTTGACCTCGCGTGGATCGAGGAGCCGGTGCGGCGCTGGGACGCCGAAGGACTCGCCGTCGTCCAACGTGGAGTCAAGGCCGCGGTGGCGAGCGGCGAGAACCTCACCGGCCTGGAGCAGTACGGGCCGCTGCTGAAGGCCGGGGGGCTCGACATCGTCCAGACCGCCGCGGTCGGGGGCGTCACCCACTTCCTGCGCGTCGCCGCGCTCGCGCACGCGCACGACCTGCCCGTCAGCCCCATCGGGAACATCCCGGTCGGGCTCCTCCACGCCGCCACCGCGGTCCCCAACCACCTGGTGAGCGAGCTCCAGGACCTGCGGCCCCCTGTCGGCATCACCGCCGACCTCGACATCGAGGACGGCGCGTTCGTCCTCGGCGACTCCCCCGGCCTCGGCCTGACGGTCTACAAGGGCGCGATCGCCGAGCTCGGCCTGCGCCCGGCCCCGGCCGACCCCGCCGGACCCGCGGTCCGGCCCGAACGCGCCGGACTGCGCCTGCTCGCGAGCGAGCACTGACGATCCCCGATCCGACACTCTGGAAAGGACAAGCAATGCGGCACTCAACGCCGAGGCGCCTCCGCGCACCCGCCATGGCGGCGGCCCTGCTCATCGCCACCACCGGCCTCCTCGCGGGCCCGGGCGCTTCCCCGGCACTCGCCCAGACCCAGTACGACTTCCACGTCTCCCCCACCGGCAGCGACACCAACGCCGGAACCTCCGCCCAGCCGTTCAAGACCCTGACGAAGGCGCAGGAGCGCGCCCGGCAGGCCGCCGCCGCAGGCGACGGCGACGTCACCGTCACCCTCACCAATGGGACGTACCGGCTCAGCGCCCCGCTGCGGTTCAACGCCGGCGACTCCGGACGCAACGGCCACACCGTGACCTGGCAGGCCGCCGCCGGGGCCGACCCCGTGATCACCGGGGCCCAGGCCGTCACCGGCTGGGTCCTCGACGACGCCGCGACCGGGGTCTACCGGGCCGACGTCGGCACCGGCTTCGACACCCGGCAGCTCTACGTCGACGGCGTCCAGGCCCAGCGGGCCCGCACCGGCATCGCCGCCTCGGACCTGACGCTCAACGCCACCGGGTTCACCCTCAACAACGGGAACTTCGACTACCTCGCGTCGCTGCCCGCGCAGCAGCGCATCGAGTTCCAGGCGCTCCTGTCCTTCACCAACCGGTTCGCGCCCGTCCAGAGCGTCAGCGGCCGCACCGTGACCATGCAGCAGCCCGCCTGGAACAACAACACCTACGGGTACGACGCGATCCAGAACCCGTTCCGCACCCCGCAGTTCTTCCTGCTCAACTCCAAGCGCTTCCTCGACCAGGCCGGCGAGTGGTACCTGGACACGGCCGCCGGGCGGCTCTACTACAAGCCCCTTGCGGGACAGAGCATGTCGACCGCGAAGGTCGAACTGCCGCGCCTGGAGACGCTCATCGAGGTCGGCGGCACCTACGACCAGCCGGTACGCGCGCTCGAATTCTCCGGGCTCACCTTCACCGGCACCTCCTGGCTCGACCCCGGCAACGCCAACGGGTACGCGAACCAGCAGACCGGCACGTTCATCACCGGCGTCCAGGCCAACCGGCCCGCCGACGCGTTCACCTCGTGCCGGTCCGGCTGCCGCGGCTTCGAGGCCGCGCGCAACGGCTGGGCGCAGGTCCCCGCCGCCGTCCAGGTCTCGGCCGCCGATGGGATCACCTTCGCGGACAACACCTTCACCAACCTCGGCTCGGTCGGCCTCGGCGTCGGCAACGACGCCAACGCGCACAGCACCGGCGTCGGCCTCGGCGCCAGGAACATCCTCGTCTCCGGCAACACCTTCACCGCGAGCGCCGGCGGCGGCATCGTGGTCGGCGGGGTCAGACCCGACGCCCACCACCCCTCCGACACGCGGATGCTCAACAGCGACATCGAGATCAGCGACAACAGCGTGTACGCGACCGCGGTCGAGTACCTCGACCACGCCGCGATCCTCGCCACCTACGGCACCCGGATCACCATCGCCCACAACTACGTCTCCGACATGCCCTACAGCGGCATCAACGTCGGATTCGGCTGGGGCGCCAACGATCCGGGCGGCAGCCCCGAGTACCAGGCCCGGGGCCTGTACGACTTCCAGCCGGTCTACCAGACCGCGACGACCCTGCGGGAAGTCCACGTCACCGGCAACCACGTCCGCAACGTCGTGGAGACGCTGTGGGACGCCGGGTGCATCTACTCGCTGTCGGCCCACCCGGCCAGCACCATCAGCGGGAACTACTGCGAGAACAGCGGGCAGCTCGGCCTGTACTTCGACGAGGGCTCGCGGTACTTCAGCGCGACCGGGAACGTCTTCCGCAACACCGCCGGGCAGTGGGCCCACGCCAACAACCAGAACAGCAACCGCACCGGCGACATGGTGCTGACCGGGAACTACACCACCAACTCGGCGATCACCGGGCTCGTGGACGGCCAGCGCGGCAACACCGTCCGGAGCAACACGACGTTCAGCGCGTCCAACATCCCGGCCGGGGCGGCCGCGATCATCGCGGCGGCGGGACCGGACGGCGACGGCGGGGGGACCACCACGGGCGGGCTGCGCTCGGTGAGCGCGGGCCGGTGCCTGGACGTGCCGAACCAGTCGACGACGAACGGGACGCAGCTCCAGATCTACGACTGCTGGACCGGGGTGAACCAGCAGTGGACCTACACGGCCGCAGGCGAGTTCACCGTGTACGCGGACGGGTCGCGGCGCTGCCTGGACGCGTCGGGCGGCGACACGGCCAACGGCACCGCGGCCATCATCTGGACCTGCCACGGCGGCACGAATCAGCGGTGGAACCGGGGCGTCGACGGCACGATCACCAGCGCCGGGTCGGGGCTGTGCCTGGACGTGAACAACAACGGCACCGCCAACGGCACGCAGGTGATCCTGTGGACGTGCAACGGCGGCGCGAACCAGCGGTGGACCGCTGTCTGAGTCCTTTGAGGGCGCCTGCGGCCCCGCGCGAGGC
>NZ_QFRW01000082.1 GCF_003265355.1 Glycomyces dulcitolivorans
CCGCGCCCGGCGACGGCGAGATCCGCTCCGCGCTGCCGCTCAACCGCGAGCAGGCCGCCGCCGTCCGCAGCGCCCGCACCGCGCCCGTCACCGTCGTCGCCGGCGCGCCCGGCTGCGGGAAGAGCCACACGCTCGCCGCGATCGCCCTCGACGCCGTCGCCCGCGGCCAGTCCGTGCTCATCGCCACCCAGTCGGTCTTCGCCGCCGACGTCCTCGCCGGAATCCTCGCCCGCCGCCCCGGGCCCGAACCGCTCATGTTCGGCGACACCGAGAGGAACGGGTTCCGAGTCCCCGAGCCCCTCCCCGCGAAGGACCGCGACGACCTGCGGCGAGAGGCCGCCGACGCCTTCGACCTCCTCACGCGTATCGAGCGGGCGATAGAAACCCGCCTCGACCTGGAGCACCGCCGCCTCCGCGCCCTCGACGCGCCCGTGTTCCTCCTCGACGACTTCCCCGGCCTCCGGGACGCCGACCTCGACGCCGTCGAAGCCGCCGCCGCAGCCTCCCGCGGCGAAGGCGGCTGGCCCTGGACCCGCTGGCGCCGCAAGAAAGCCCGCAGGGAACTGCTCAGGCTCGCCGGAACCGACACCGACTCCACCGCGCTGCAGCGCTCCCTCGGCATCGCCCGCGACATGCAGGCCATGACCCGCCTCGCCGCCGAAGGCGGCCCCCGCCTCGAACCCCTGTGGCGCAACCTCGAACAGGCCGACGAGGCCGCCGCCAAAGGCGTCGGCGCGGCCCTGCTCGCCGACGCCGGCGGCCCCGACCGCCTCACCAGGAAGGCCGCCCGGGCCCTCAGCGAACTGAGCGCCGCCCGGTTCCGCGGCGACCGCGCGCAGCGGCGCGGCATCCTGGAGCACGTCGACACCGACGCCCTCCTGCGCGCCCGCCCCCTGTGGATCGGCACGGTCGCCGACGCCGAAGCGGTCCTGCCCGCCCGCGCCGGCGCCTTCGACCTCGTCATCATCGACGAGGCCAGCCACGTCAACCAGCTGCGCGCCGCCCCCGTGCTCGCCCGCGCCCGCCGCGCCGTCATCGCCGGGGACCCCCGCCAGCTCAAGTTCGTGTCCTTCGCCTCCGACGCGCGCCTCCACGACGTCCTCGAACGCCATGGGCTGCAAGCGATCGAGGCCCGCCTCGACACCGGCCGCGTCAGCCTCTACGACCTCGCGTGCGGCGCCGGGCCCGTGGTCGAGCTGACCGAGCACCACCGCAGCGTCCCGCACCTCATCGGCTTCTCCTCCGCGAAGTTCTACGGCGGCCGGGTCCGGCCCATCACCGCGCACCCGCGCGTCCAGCAGACCGACGCGATCACCGTCCACCGCGTCGAAGCCCCCGCCGCCGACGAGCAGGGCGTCCTCGCCGCCGAAGTCGAAGGCGCCCTGAGCCTCCTGACCGGGCTCGTCTCCAACGGCGAACGCGGCCTCGCCGTCCTCTCGCCCTTCCGCGCCCAAGCCGAGGCGATCGAGGCCGCCGTCATGAAGCGCTTCGACCTCGAAGCCATTCGCGCCCACCGCATCCGCACCGGCACCGTGCACGCCTTCCAGGGCTCCGAGTCCGAGACCGTCATCGCCTCGCTCGGCGTCGCCCCCGGCGACCCGGCCGGGCGCAAGCGGTTCCTCGCCGGGGCGAACCTGTTCAACGTCATGGTCACCCGCGCCCGCGAGCACCTGCACGTCGTCACCGCGCTCGGCGACCCCGGCGGGCTCGTCGGCGAGTTCCTCGACTACGCCGACCGCGCCCCGGCCGCGATCCCCGGCGACGGCGCCGAAGGCGACTGGTGCGTCAAACTCGCCGACGCCCTCTCGGGCGCCGACGCCGCCGTCAGGCACGGATACCCCGTGGGGCACTGGAAGATCGACCTCGTCGTCGGCGAAGGCGACGCCGCGTTCGGCGTGGTCTGCGCCGTCCACCCCGACGGGACCCGCGCCCACCTCGACCGCCACCGCGCACTGCGCCGCGCCGGGTGGCGCCTGGTCGACGCGTTCCCCTCGACGTACGCCGACGACGCGTCCCGCGCCGCCGTCGCCGTCCTGGCCGAACTGAAGTTAGGGAATGAAGACGCAGTACTCGCGCAGGTGGTGCTCGAACGTCGGGCTGATCTCGATCACCAGCATCACCTCGCCGAGGCTCGCGAACGGGCCCGACCGCTCGACCCACTCCTGGATCTGGCGGGCGCTGCGCTCGGTCACCCCCGGCAGCGACGTCAGGATGTGCAGGGGCGCGTGGTTGACGTCGACCAGGCCGCCGTCGTCGAACTGGCGCGGCAGGTCCGGGCGGCCGATCGCGAGGCGCTTGGCCAGCATCGGGTCCGCCTCCGCCGTGCGCCGGGCCTGGTCGCGCAGTTTCCTTGCCCGGTCGAGGACCTCGGCGTTCGACAGCTGCGCCACCGGGACCTCCGGGCGCGCCCCCGCGGGGAACACCAGGGGCCGGATCACCAGCAGCTGCGCGGTCCCGCCGATCGCGGCGAGGAACCACGACGAGTAGATGAGGACGTCGCCCCACAGCGGGGTCTGGTCCGCGAACGTGCCCATGACCAGGCACGAGGACGTCAGCAGCGCCGAATGCACGATGAGCGCGGCCAGCACGAGGTTGTCGCGGCGCCGCGCCAGCGCGATGGCCAGCATGATCGGGGCCGCGTACCCGCAGGTGAGGACCGGCGAGAGGGCCCACAGGTAGGTGGCGGCGCGGCCGACGCGATGCGTGGCCAGCTGCTTCTTCTCATTGGCGGGAAGGGCGTAGGGACCGGGGGCGGTCATCGGGGAGGACTCCCAGGCGAGGTCGAGGGCTGCGGCAGCCACCCGGGGCCGGCCTGGGGCGGCGCGGACCAGGCCCGAAGCAGCCGTTCGGCTTCGATGGTATCGGCATCGGCGTGGCCGAACGCGGCGGCCATCTCCTGGACGAGTCCGGCCAGGCGGCGGTGCGCTTCGGGGCCGTTGCCGACGGCGGCGAGCATGTCGATCTCGACGCGGCGCGAGCGCAGGACCGGGCGGGCGCGTTCGCCCATGAGTCGCCGCTGGCGTTCGATGACGCTGGAGAGCCCGGCGAGGGCGCTGGCGGCGTTGCCGAGGGCGGCGAGGCACTGGGCGGCGCGGACCTGGCAGTGCAGTGCCAGTGCCGGGTCCGGCGTCTCGAAGTCCTTGGCGAGGGACCGGAAGACCTTGAGCGCGGTGTTGTAGTCCCCGGCGGCGTAGGCGTGGTCGGCTTCGGCGAGGCGCTCGGTGCCGCGGTCGGCGGTGGGCGTGGCGCTGATGGCGGCGGCTTCGGCTGCGACCCTTGCGGGTGCGAGGGGGGCGCGGAACGGCCAGGTGGGGTCGCCGCAGTCGCGGGTGGGGGCCTTGGAGGGCGCGGCGGCGGCGAGGAGTTCGGCGAGGCGCAGGTAGACGGCGGCGGCGTCGGACCCGCGGTCGGCGGGCTCCTTCGACAGGAGTCGGGAGACGAGTCCGTCGAGTTCGGCGGGCATGTCGGGCCGCTTGCGCCGCACCGGATCAGGCAGTTCTTTGAGGTGCGCGGTCTGGACTTCGTACGCGGAGCCGCGGTCGGCGAACAGCCGTTCGCCGGTTGACATCTCGTACAGGAGCGCGCCGAGGGCGTACAGGTCCGCGGCGGGCCCGGCCGGCTGGGCGCGGATCTGCTCGGGCGCCATGTAGTTGAGCGTGCCCGGTTTGTCGCCGGTGGCGGTGAGCCGGGCGGCGTCGAGGTCGAGGACGGCGGCGATCCCGAAGTCCACGACGTGCACGAGCCCTGCGGGCCCGACGATGATGTTGGCGGGCTTGAGGTCGCGGTGGATGACCTGCTTGGCGTGGGCCGCTTCCAGAACGGAGGCGAGCTGGGCGCCGATCGCGAGGGTCCAGTCCGCCGGGAGCGGCCCGGTCTCGTCGAGGAGGTCGCGCAGGTTCAGGCCGGGGAGGTACGCCATGGCGAGGAACAGCTCGCCGGAGTCCTCGTCGAGTCCGGCGTCGAAGATCGCGGGGACGCCGGGGTGGCCGATCTGGGCGGTGACGCGCGCTTCGCGGCGGAACCGCGCGGCGGCCTCATACCGCTGCGGTCCGTCGAGGAGGTCGGGTTTGACCAGTTTGACGGCGATCTCGCGGTCGAGTCGCTGGTCGACGGCCTGCCAGACGCGTCCCATGCCGCCCGCGCCGATCGGGCGGACCAGTTGGTACCGGTTCGCGACGACTTGGAGACTGCTCACGTCTTAAGGATGCCCGTTGACCGGCGTGGCGCGGAGGCCGGACCCCGCGCGCGGCCCGGCCTCCGTGCGGGTTCCGTTGCGGCGGGCCTACTCAGAAGTAGCTTCTAGCGCGCGCCATTCGAACAGGTGTCGAACGGCAGGTGTCACAAGGCGGTCAATCCGCCCCTCCGGACACTTGCGACTCGCGACCGGATTAGCGAAACACCTGCGTAACACGTGTATGGAACCTGTGCTAATTCCGTGGGCCACGTTGACTCCAGGCTGTGTCTGACGCTACAGTTCTTCACAACCACCCCCACCGAGTGAACGCGCACTCACCCCCACAGGTGAACCCCAAAAGTGGTAGGGAGCCCCATGCCGACGGTGACCGCAGATCCCCGAACCCTTCGTATGCGCACTGTGGACGGCCTAGGTGCGCTCGGCATACCGGCGCCCCCCGCGCAGCTCCCGCTCCCGTTCCCCGAGGGCCGGCTGCCCCGCCTGCGCCCGCGCGGCCACGTCGAGGCCCGGGCCGCGATCCTCAACATCGTGCAGGCCCGCGTGTTCGACATGCCCGAGGAGCTCGCGATGCGCTGGCTCCTCGACGCGCACGTCCTCGACCACCTCGCCCCCGACGAGTGGGGCTTCATCGCCTGCGGCAGAGGCGACCGCGGCCGCTACGCCGACCAGCTGGAGAGCCTGTACACCGTCGCGTGGCTGCTCGGCCTGGTCGACCACCTCGACCCCGCCGTCCCCTGCTCCGAGCAGCTCCCCGAACTGCTCCCGGACCTGCGCCGCCCCGAGTCCTTCGGGACCTGGCGCGACCGCCAGCTCACGCCCACCCGCGATCCCGGCGTGGTCGCCGAGATGCTCGACTTCTACTACTGCCTCGACTGGGTGTGCGACCAGTCGCGGCGCTCGGGCCAGCCCCTGCCGCGCGGCGTCGACGACAACCTGGTGTGGCACCGCCGCTGGGCCCTCGAATGGGCCGTGGTCTTCGACAACGAGCGCCCCGTCCACTGGGACGAGGTGCGCCTGTGAAGGCGGCGCGCGAAACCGCCTGACTATATTCATGGGATGAATGCCAAGGCACTGTCGAAAAAAGCGCTGACCCATGACCAGCTCGTCGCGGCCCCGAAGGTCGTCCTCCACGAGCACCTCGACGGCGGCGTGCGCCCGCAGACGCTCATCGAGATCGCCGACGAGATCGGCCACGAGCTCCCCGCCCACGACGCCGCCGCGCTCGCCGACTGGTTCTTCGAGGCGGCCGACTCGGGCACGCTCGCGCGCTACCTGGAGACCTTCGACCACACGATCGCCGTGTCCCAGACCGCCGAGCACTGCTTCCGCATCGCCTCCGAGGCCGCGCAGGACCTCGCCGCCGACGGCGTCGTCTACGCCGAGATCCGGTACGCCCCCGAGCAGCAGCTCCGCGGCGGCCTCTCCCTCGAAGCCGTCGTCGAGGCCACCCTCGCCGGGTTCGAGGAGGGCGAGCGCCTCGCCGAGAAGGCCGGCAACCGGATCCAGGCCCGCACCATCCTGTGCGGGATGCGCCACGCCGACCGCACCCTCGAAGTCGCCAAGCTCGCGACCGCGTACCGCGACAAGGGCGTCGTCGGCTTCGACATCGCCGGCGGCGAGATCGGCAACCCCGCCGAAGCGCACGTGGAGGCCTTCAACTACTTGCGGCGCGAGAACATGCCGTTCACCATCCACGCGGGCGAGTCGGTCGGCCCGGAGTCGATCTGGGGCGCGGTCTCGGTCTGCGGCGCCAACCGCATCGGCCACGGCGTCCAGCTCATCAAGGACATCGACCTCACCGGCGACGACGCGAAGCTCTCCAACCTCGCGCACTACATCCGCGACCGCCGCATCGCCCTTGAGGTGTGCCCGTCCTCGAACCTCCAGACCGAGGGCGCCGAGTCCATCGAGACGCACCCGATCAAGGAGCTGTTCGACCTGGGCTTCCGCGTCACCGTCAACAACGACAACCGGCTCATGAGCCGCACGCACACCTCGCGCGAATTCCAGCTGCTGTCCGAGACCTTCGGGTGGGGCTGGGCCGAGGTCAAGCGCTGCACCGAGAACGCCGTCAAGGCCGCGTTCCTGCACCAGCCCGAGCGGCGCCGCCTCCTCGAAGAGGTCGTCCGACCCGCGTACGCGGCGCTGGAAGCATCCGCATAGGAACCCTGAGTAAGCTCGGGCCATGCACGTTTACACCGCCCCTGTCGTCGTCCCGCTCGCGGGCGATCCGATCCGGGAGGGCGCGGTCGGGGTCGACGGCGGGCGGATCGCCTACGTCGGCCCCGCCGACGGCGCCCCCGAAGCCGACGAGACCACCGCGTTCACCGGCGTCATGACGCCCGGCCTGGTCAACGCCCACACCCACCTGTGCTACACCTCGTTCGCCGACATGTACGGCAACGAGAAGGAGTTCTTCGAGTGGATCCAGGAGTTCGCGCGCCGCAACCCCCAGACCGCCGATGAGGCCTGGAAGTCCTCCGTCCAGGAGGGCATCGACGAGTCCCTGCGCCACGGCGTCACCGCCGTCGCCGACGTCGTCACCCCCGCCGCCGGCTTCGCGCCGCTCCTCGCCTCCGACCTCGCCGGCGTCGCCTACTGGGAGGCGTGCTTCATCGACGACGCCGCCTGGGAGGTCCGCCGCAACGGCTGGCGCGAGGTCGTCACCGACACGCGCGCGGTCAACAACTCCGACGTCGCGGTCGGCATCAGCCCCCACACGCTCTACACGCTCGGCACCAACGTCGGCAAGGGCCTCGCCGAACTCGCGCGCACCCTCGACATCCGCCTCCACCCCCACCTCGCCGAGACCATGCACGAGGACATGTTCGTGCGCCGCGGCTCCGGCCCGTTCGCGTTCATGAACCGCCGCGCCGGCCTCGCCCTCGAACTCGCCGACGGCGGCGCCGGGCACTCCCCGGCCGCCCAGATGGACAAGGTCGGCTGGCTCGGCGCCGACTCCCACGTCGCCCACGGCGTCCACCTCGACAAGACCGACCGGGAGCTCCTGCGCGCCAAGGGCACCGCCGTCGCCCTCTGCGCCCGCTCCAACGCCCGCCTCGAAGCCGGCGAGCCCCCCGTCGCCGCCCTGCGCGCCGAAGGCAACACCGTCGCCATCGGCACCGACTCCCGCGCCTCCGCCCCCGACCTCGACGTCGCCGCCGAATGGCCCGTCCTCCGCAAGATCGCCCTCGGCCAGGGCGACGGCGGCGAGGGCCTCAACGAATGGCTCGTCCGCGCCGCCACCCAAGGGGGCGCCAAGGCCCTCGGCCGCGACGACGTCGGCGTCCTCAAGGAAGGCGCCCGCGCCGACCTCGCCGTCTTCGACGTCCCCACCGAAGGCGACCCCTACGCCGCCCTCGTCACCGGCGCCGCCGGCAACTGCACCGCCACGATCCTGCGCGGCCGTCCCACCAAGCGGTAACTTCTGTCCCAGGAGGTAACACTTCGGTCTCGGCACTTGCCGAGCGGCCAGTTCTTCCGCAATGCTGAACGAGGCACGTGTTGTTCACGGTGCCTTAAGTCTCGATTCACCGGAGAGGTCCCCGCCTCTCCGTGTATCCCCTGGAGAAGGCGGGGCGTGCACGATGCACGCCCCGCCGCCACTTTTGCCCCGTTACGGTCTGTGACCGTCCCCACCTGCCAGTTATCAGATGGGTTACACGCGATAACGGTTCGGTTTCATAGATCGACATCACAGCGTCCATGCGTCAAGCTCATCGTGTAGCGCAGACCGCACTCGGGGGATCTCTCAGCGTCATCCCAGAATGAGCCGCGGCGACTGCGCCGGGTCCCATCGACGACGAGGAGGCGCAGTGACCGGATCACCGACCGCGACGCCTCCGACTGCCCCCCAAGCAGTTCCGACGGACCCCAGCGAAGCTCCCTCACCGGGCGAGCGCGCGGCCGATCCCTGCTCCCTCATGGCCGCACGCGACGCGTGACCCCTGCGCGCGCCCGATATAACCCCTTGATCCGCCGGGGCCCACACCGACAGGGCTCCGGCGGATTTTCTCTGCGGGGTGTGCGAGGCTGTCGTTGTGATCGAGGCGAACGAAGCGAATACCCCGCGTAAAGAACCCGGCCGGATCGCGGCGATGTTCGACCGCGTCGCGCCGAACTACGACCGCGCCAACACCGTCATGGTCGCCGGCCAGGACAAGCGCTGGCGCCGCGCCGTGCGCGAGGCCCTGAGCCTCCAGCCGGGCGAGCGCTGCCTCGACCTCGGCGCGGGCACCGGCGTCTCCACCGTCGAGCTCGCCAAGTCCGGTGCCGACGTCATCGGCGTCGACTTCTCCCTCGGCATGCTCCAGGCGCACCAGGACCGCCAGGTCCCGCTCGTGAACGCCGACGCGCTGCACCTGCCGTTCGCCGACAACACGTTCAACGCCGTCACCGGGTCCTTCTTCATCCGCAACGTCGCCGACCTCGACGCCTGCCTCACCGAGATCCTCCGCGTCCTCGCCCCCGGCGGCCGCATGGTCCTGTGCGAGGTCTCCACCCCCGTCTGGAAGCCCTACCGCAAGGCCCACGGCGTCTTCGTCAAGCACGTCCTCCCCAAGGTCGCCGGCCGCGTCGGCTCCGACCCCGACGCCTACAGGTACCTCTCCGAGTCGACCCTCGAGTGGCCCAGCCAGTCCGACTTCGCCGACCGCATCGTCAAGGCCGGCTACCGCAAGGTCGCCTGGAGGAACCTCGCCGGAGGCGCCGTCGCCATGCACCGCGGCTTCAAATAGACCGAGTTCGAACATCGAGTGGCGCCCGGCCGAAGGCCGGGCGCCACTCGGCGCTTACGGCTGGATCGGCTGGATCGGCTGGATCGGCTGGATCGGCTGGATCGGCTATACTAAAGTCCTGTTCTTCTACGTCCAAGTGGAGGTGAATGATATGGCTAAGACGACGGTTGACATCAATACGGATCAACTTGAACGTGCCCAGGCGATTCTCGGAACTTCGACCATCAAGGAGACCATCGACGTAGCGGTGCGTCGCGTAATCGCCGAGGAAGCACGCGAGCAGTTCATCGAACTCGCCTCCGGCGGGTACTTCGCCGAGCTCGCCGACCCCGAGGTGCGGCGGAAACTCCGCTCGTGACGAAGTACCTGGGAGACACCAGCGCACTGTCGCGCTGGGGTCTCGAACCCGTGAAGGCCCGGCTCGACCCGCTGCACCGCCGCGGACTGATCGCGATCTGCGACGCCACCGAATTCGAACTGCTCTTCTCCGCCCGGGACCGGGCCGACCGGGAGCGGCTGAAATCGATCATGATCCCCGCGTTCCCCTGGGTGCCTATGGGCGACAACGTGTTCGCCGAGGCCCTCGAACTCCAGCAGCGGCTCACCGAGCACGGCAAGCACCGCTGCGCCTCCCTCGTCGACGCCATGCTCGCCGTCGTGGCCGCACGAGAGGGCCTGACGATCCTGCACTACGACCGCGACTTCGCGACCATCGCGGAGATCACCGGTCAGCCCGCCGAGTGGGTCGCGGAGCCGGGCACCGTCTAGATCGGCTACGCCAGTTGGAAGCTGCGCTTCGAGAGGCCGAACCAGTAGCCGTCGATGACCGTCTCTGCGGCCTGCTCCTGCTCCGAGGCGGCGCCGTACGTGACGAAGAGCGGGATGTAGTGGTCGACGGTGGGGTGGGCGTAGGGCATGCCGGGGGCCTGGGAGCGGTAGCGGGCGAGCTCGTCGATGTCGCCGCGCGCCAGGGCCTCCGAGGCCCACACGTCGAAGTCCGCCGACCAGCCGGGGATGCGGTCGGGGTGGTGGAAGTCGACGAACGGGAGGCCGTGGGTCATGAAGCCGGAGCCGACGACGAGGTAGCCCTCCTCGCGCAGCGGGCGCAGGCGGCGGCCGATGTCCATGAGGCGGTCCGGGTCGTGGGTCGGGATCGACAGCTGGAGGACCGGGACGTCGCCGTGCGGGTACATGACCTTGAGCGGCACCCACGCGCCGTGGTCGAGGCCGCGGCTGGGGCTCTGGTGGACCGGCTCGGTGTCGGGCATCGCGGCCGCGACGCGGCGGGCCATCATCGAGGCGTCCGGGGTCTCGTACGTCATCTTGAAGTACCGCTCGGGGAAGCCCCCGAAGTCGTAGACCAGCGGCGTGCCCGCGTTCGGGCTGGAGATCATGAGCGGCGCGGACTCCCAGTGCGCCGAGACGATCAGGATGCCCTTGGGCTTCGGCAGGCCCTGCGCCCACGCGAACAGCCGGTCCATCCACTCGGCCTCGTCGAACAGCGGCGGCGCGCCGTGGCTGAGGTACAGCGCCGGGAGGGCCCCGTCGTCGGGCGTCCAGTCGCGGCGCTCGGCCGCGCGGGGCGCGGTGGTCTCCAGGAAAGCGTCGAACGCGGTGCCGGGACGGGTGGACATCGGGAACTCCAGTCTCTTGAACCTTCAATGAAAATGCTACTCGGGTTCCTTGAGGAATCAAGTAGTGAAGTTAAGCTTGGGGCATGAGTGATGAGGCGCCGTGGCTCGACGACGAGGAGATGGCGGCCTGGCTGCCGCTGATCGGCCTGGTCATGCGGCTGCCCGGCGCCCTCGACCAGTCCCTCCGGTCCGACGTCGGCCTGAGCCACTTCGAGTACGGCGTCCTCGCCGTGCTGGAGCAGGCCGAGGAGCAGACCATGCGCATGAGCGACCTCGCCTACCTCTGCAACGGCTCGCTCTCGCGCCTCTCGCACGTCGCGCGCCGCCTTGAGGACGACGGCCACCTGCGCCGCTACGCCTGCCCCACCGACGGCCGCTCGACCCTCGCCACCCTGACCGACGGCGGCCGCGAACTGCTCAAGAACGCCGCCCCCGGCCACGTCCGGACCGTGCGCTCGCTCATCTTCGACGAGTTCTCGCGCGACGAGGTCCGCGTCCTGGGCGACATGGCCAAGCGCATCGTCGCCCGCATCCAGACCTCCTAGATACGCCGACGCCCGGCCGGTTCCCGCAGGTGCCCTTGGGGATCCGACCGGGCGTTCGTGCTGTCTTAGGCGGCGATCGCGGCGCGGCCGGCCTTCAGGGCCGCGGCGGTCGCGACCACGCGCTCGGCCTGGGCGGTCGCCCCGGCGAGGGTGGTCTCGTCGATGTCCGAGCCGTTGAAGTGCGAGACGCCGTACGGCGAGGCGTTCGCGAACAGGGTCTCGTTCGCGTAGCCGGGGGCGACGATGATGCCGCCGAAGTGGTGGAACGAGTTGTACAGCGCGAGCAGCGTGGACTCGTTGCCGCCGTGCTTGCCGGAGGCCGCGGCGAAGCCGGAGTAGACCTTGTCGGCGAGCAGGCCCTGGAACCACTGCGGGCCGAGCGTGTCGATGAACTGCTTGAGCTGCGCCGCGACGTTGCCGTAGCGGGTCGGGGAGCCCATGACGACGGCGTCGGCCCAGAGGATGTCGTCCGCGGTGGCCTCGGGGATCTCCTGGATCGCCTCGAAGTTCGCGGCCCAGGCCGGGTTCGAGTCGATCGCGGCCTGCGGGGCCAGCTCGGCCACACGGCGCAGGCGCACCTCGGCGCCGGCCTTCTCGGCGGACTCGGAGATCTGCTTCGCCAGCGCGGTGACGTTGCCGGTGGCCGAGTAGAAGATCACGGAGACCTTGACGGGTTCGACGGTCATGTTCTGCCTCTTCCAGGAAAGCGTTAGGTAGTTCAGATTTGAATTACCCATCGACCATAGCGGTGACCGCGGTGGAAGTTCAAATTCGAACCATGTGGTGCTCGCCACCCTGTGCCCGGTTTGCGAATCAGCCCCGCGGGGGAGTGATCGCGATCCTCCTTCGTGTTACGAGAGTGTTTCCAGGCATCGACAGTTGTCTGGGGCATCAATTGTCGGCTTTATCACTCTCGTTCGCGCCGCCACGGCAGCCGCTCCAATCGCTCCCGCAACTCTGGTTCAAGTACGCGCGTACGGCTCGTGACCTCGAATAATGACAACTTAGGCGGACCTAAGTGACAGGGCGTAGATATCGAAGTTCTAGACTGGCTGCAAACGCTTGTGAAGATCTTCACAAGCGGGTCGGTCGTGTAAATGATCACCACCCCATCCGCCTGAGAGGACGCCCGTGACCACTCACGCAGCCCCGGATGCCGATGTCATCGTCGTCGGCGCCGGGCCCGGTGGTTCGGCCGCAGCCCACCACCTGGCCGCCCGGGGCCTCGACGTACTGCTGCTGGAGAAGACCCGCCTCCCGCGGGAGAAGGTCTGCGGCGACGGCCTGACGCCGCGCGCGGTCGCCCAGCTGCTCAAGATGGGCGTCGACACCTCCGAGTCCGCCGGCTGGATCCGCAACCGCGGCCTGCGCGTCGTCGCCGACGACGTCAGCATCGAGCTCGACTGGCCCACCCTCGACCACTTCCCCGACTACGGGCTCACCCGCACCCGGTTCGACTTCGACCAGATCCTCGCCGACAAGGCCGTCGAGGCCGGCGCGAGGCTGCTGACCGGAGCCAAGGTCACCGCGCCCCTGTTCGACCTCGCCGGCCGCGTCTGCGGCGTCACCGCGGTCCGGGACGGCGAGACGCTGACCTTCAAGGCCCCCTTGGTCATCGCCGCCGACGGCGTCTCGGGCCGCCTCGCCCTCTCCCTCGGCCTCAAGCGCGACGAGAAGCGCCCCATGGGCGTCGCGGTCCGCCAGTACTACAAGTCCGAGGCCAAGCACGACGACCAGTACCTCGAATCCTGGCTCTCGCTGCGCACCGCCGCCGAACCCGATGTCCTGCAACCGGGCTACGGCTGGATCTTCGGCCTCGGCGACGGCCGCGTCAATGCCGGCCTCGGCGTCCTGAACTCCTCCGAGGGCTACGGCAAGACCGACTACCGTGCCCTGCTTCGCGACTGGCTCGCCAACACCCCCGAGGAGTGGGGCCTGGCCGACGAGGCGAACGCCGACGGCCCCGTCCGCGGCGCCGCGCTTCCCATGGGCTTCAACCGGACCCCGCACTACAGCCGCGGCCTCATGCTCGTCGGCGACTCCGGCGGCATGGTCAACCCGTTCAACGGCGAGGGCATCGCCTACGCCATCGAGGCCGGGGAAGTCGCCGCGAAGGTCGTCGCCGAAGCGCTCAAGGCCCCGAGCGTCCCCCGCCGCGAAGCCGTCCTGCGCACCTACGCCGGCCGCATGGACGACCTCTGGGGCTCCTACTACCGCATGGGCGGGATCTTCACCCACCTCATCGGGAAGCCCGCGGTCATGAAGCTGTGCACCGAGCACGGCCTGAAGCGTCCCGCGCTGATGCGCGTCGTACTGAAACTGCTCGCGAACCTCACCGACCGGCCCGGGCGGGACGCCGCCGACCGGATCGTCAACGGGATGCGGTTCGTCACACCTGCCCTGGGAAGGAGGCTCTGAAGTTGGAAGTCTACGTACCGGTCGTCATCATGCTCGCGATCGGAGGCGGCTTCGGCGTCGTCTCGGTCATCGCCTCGCGGATCGCCGGCCCCCGCCGCCGCAACCGCGCCAAGGAGGACCCGTACGAGTGCGGCATCGAGCCCGCGCCCACGACGTCGAGTCCCACCAAGTTCCCGGTGAAGTTCTACCTCACCGCCATGCTGTTCATCGTCTTCGACATCGAGATCATCTTCCTCGTGCCGTGGGCGGTCCACCACGACGTGCTCGGGATCTTCGGGTTCTGGGCCGTCCTCATGTTCATCGCCGCGCTGTTCGTCGCCTACGCCTACGAATGGCGCCGCGGCGGACTGGACTGGGACTGAGGCTCCACCATGGGTGTAGAAGAGAAACTCCCGCAAGGCATCATCCTCACCACTGTTGAAGCGCTGGTGAACTGGACCCGCCGGGCCTCGATGTGGCCCGCCACGTTCGGCCTCGCGTGCTGCGCGATCGAGATGATGGCCACGGGCGCGGCCCGCTACGACACCGGCCGCTTCGGCATGGAGGTCTTCCGGGCCAGCCCGCGCCAGGCCGACCTCATGATCGTCGCCGGGCGGGTGAGCCAGAAGATGGCCCCCGTCCTGCGCCAGATCTACGACCAGATGGCCGAGCCGAAGTGGGTCCTGTCGATGGGCGTGTGCGCCACCTCCGGCGGCATGTTCAACAACTACGCGATCGTCCAGGGCGTCGACCACGTCGTGCCCGTGGACATGTACCTCCCCGGCTGCCCGCCCCGCCCCGAGATGCTCCTGGACGCGATCCTCAAGCTCCACGAGAAGGTCCAGCACGAGCCCCTGGGGGAGAAGCGCCGGCAGGCCCTCGCCGACCTCCCCGAGCCGGTCGTCAAGCCTGGCGCGATGCCCTCCTCGTACCGCTTCGACAAGCAGCGCAAGAAGGAGTGGACCGAGGCCGTCAAGGCCGGGACCGAGGAGCAGCTGCGCATCCGGAAGGCGGTGGCGAAGCGATGAGCGACGAGAACCGGCCCCCCGAGCAGCGCAAGGGCCTCTTCGGCGCCGGGGACTCCGGCGACACCTCCGGGTTCGGCGGCCTCGTGCAGGCCGCGCCGACCGCGGGGGAGATCGTCTCGACCTCCGAGCCGCTCGGCGGCTACTTCGACGAGGTCGTCGGGGCCCTCCGGGAGCTCCTCGGCGAGGACGTCACCCGCGCGGTCGTCATCGACCGCGGCGAGCTCACGGTCTACATCGCGCCCGACCGCACCGAAGAGGTGTGCAAGACGATGCGCGACGACGAGAGCCTCCGCTTCGAGCTGTGCAACTCCGTGTCCGGTGTGGACTACCCGGACCAGCGCAACCGCCTCCACGTCGTCTACCACCTGACGTCGATGACGTACCGGCGCCGCGTCCGCCTCGAAACCGCCGTGGGCCTCGACAACCCGGTCGTCCACTCGGTGACCTCGGTGTACCCGACCGCGGACTGGCAGGAGCGCGAGGCGTACGACATGTTCGGCGTGGTCTTCGAGGGCCACCCGCACCTGACCCGCATCCTCATGCCCGACGACTGGGAGGGCCACCCGCAGCGGAAGGACTATCCGCTGGGCGGCATCGCGGTCGAGTACAAGGGCGCCCACATCCCGCCGCCGGACGAACGGAGGTCCTACAAGTGACCGCAACGGACAGTGCCGGATCTACGGCTCCGCAAGCGTTCGCCGAGGCTGGCGCCGACGCCTACGCGGCGGAGCGCGACACGACCGAAGGGCGCGTCTACACCGTCACCGGCGGCGACTGGGACGAGCTCGTCTCCTCGGTCGACCCCGTCAACGAAGAGCGCCTCATCATCAACCTCGGCCCGCAGCACCCGTCCACGCACGGCGTGCTGCGCCTGGTCTGCGAACTCGAAGGCGAGACGGTCCGCTCGGTCCGCCCAATCATCGGGTACCTGCACACCGGCATCGAGAAGAACATGGAGTACCGGACCTGGGTCCAGGGCACCACGTTCGTCACCCGCGCCGACTACCTCGCGCCGATCTTCAACGAGACCGCCTACTGCCTCGCGGTGGAGAAACTGCTGGGCGTCCAGGTCCCCAAGCGCGCCGACGTGATCCGCGTGATCATGATGGAGCTCAACCGCATCAGCTCCCACCTCGTGGCCCTCGCGACCACCGGCATGGAGCTCGGCGCGCTCTCGATGATGATCTACGGCTTCCGCGACCGCGAGAAGATCCTCGACATCTTCGAGGCCGTCTGCGGCCTGCGCATGAACATGGCCTACGTCCGCCCCGGCGGCGTCGCCCAGGACCTCCCCGTCAACGGCGTCCAGATGATCCGCGACTTCGTCGAGTACATGCCCAAGGGCCTCGACGACTACGAGGGCCTCCTCACCGGCAACGTCATCTGGCAGGAGCGCACCCAGGGCGTCGGCTACCTCGACGTCTCCGGCTGCCTCGCCCTCGGCGTCACCGGCCCCGTGCTCCGCTCCGCCGGACTCCCCTGGGACCTGCGCAAGACCGAGCCGTACTGCGGCTACGAGGACTACGACTTCGAGGTCGCCACCCACAACGGCGCCGACGCCTGGGCCCGCTACGTGGTCCGCCTCGAAGAGATCCGCCAGAGCCTCAGGATCATCAGCCAGGGCCTCGACAAGCTCGAACCCGGCCCGGTCATGGTCGAGGACAAGAAGATCGCCTGGCCCGCCCAGCTCGCCCTCGGCGCGGACGGCTCCGGCAACAGCCTCAACCACATCCGGCACATCATGAGCCAGTCGATGGAAGCGCTGATCCACCACTTCAAGCTCGTCACCGAGGGCTTCCGCGTCCCGGCCGGGCAGGTGTACACCGCCATCGAGGCGCCCCGCGGCGAGCTCGGGATCCACGCCGTCTCCGACGGCGGCACCCGGCCGTTCCGCGTCCATCTGCGAGAGCCCTCCTTCGTCAACCTCCAGTCCATCCCGGCGCTCGCCGAAGGCGGACTGCTCGCTGACGTCATCGCGGGCGGGGCCTCGCTCGACCCGGTCATGGGAGGTTGCGACAGGTGAACTACCCGGAGAAGATCCGCGAGCAGGCCGAGGCCATCCTCGTCCGCTACCCCGAGGGCCGCGAGCGCTCGGCGCTCCTGCCGCTCCTGCACCTCGTGCAGTCCCACGACGGCTACGTCTCCGAGGACGGCATCGCGTTCTGCGCCGACGTCCTCGACATCACCAAGGCCCAGGTGCAGGCGGTCTCGACCTTCTACACCATGTACAAGCGCGAACCGGCCGGCGACTGGCTCGTCTCGGTGTGCACCAACACCCTCTGCCATGCCAAGGGCGGGCAGAAGGTCTTCGACGCGCTCAGCGACGAACTCGACGTCGGCCACAACGAGACCACCGTCGACGGCAAGATCACGCTCGAACACGCCGAGTGCCTCGCCGCCTGCGACTACGCGCCCGTCGTCACCGTCAACTACGAGTTCTACGACGACATGGACGAGGACAAGTCCATCGAACTGGTGCGGGAGTTGAAGGAAGGCCGCCGGCCGATCCCCAGCCGCGGCGCCCCGCTGTGCACCCTCCGCGAGATCTCCGTGCAGCTCGCCGGATTCGAGGAGGAGCGCACCGCCGGACTCGAAGGCAACGCCCAGGGCGACGCCACCCTCGCCGGGGCCCGCCTCGCCGCCGAGGCCGGCATCGCCGCGCCCGCGTACGACCCGAACGCCCCGCTGCTGGCCAAAGAACCCGAGGAAGCGAAGTGAGCGTAACCGTGCCCGGTCCCCGGCGTCCCCGCGAAGCCGTCCTCGACAAGCTCAAGCCCGTCGTCACCAAGCGCTGGCTCTCGCCCGGCGCCTGGCGCCTCGACGTCTACGAGCAGCTCGACGGCTACAAGGCGCTCCGCAAGGCGCTCAAGCACTCCGAAGCCGACCTCATCGCCTTCATGAAGGACTCCGGCCACCGCGGCCGCGGCGGCGCCGGCTTCCCCGTCGGCATGAAGTGGCAGTTCGTGCCCGACGACGGCCAGGACCACTACCTGGTCGTCAACGCCGACGAAGGCGAGCCGGGCACCTGCAAGGACCTGCCGCTCATGATGAACGACCCGCACGCCGTCATCGAGGGCATCATCATCGCCTCGTACGCGATCAAGGCGTCCCGGGCCTTCGTCTACGTGCGAGGCGAAGCCATCCACGCCGCCCGGCGCCTGCGCAACGCGGTGCGGGAGGCCAAGGAGGCCGGCTACCTCGGCAAGGACATCCTCGGCTCCGGATTCGACCTCGACGTCGTCATCCACTCCGGCGCAGGCGCCTACATCTGCGGCGAGGAGACCGCCCTCCTGGACTCCTTGGAGGGCAAGCGGGGCCAACCGCGCCTGCGCCCGCCGTTCCCCGCCACGCACGGGCTCTACAACAAGCCCACCTGCATCAACAACGTCGGCACCATCGCCGCCGTCCCGCACATCGTGCTCGGCGGCGCCCAGTGGTGGAAGGACCTCGGCACCGAGACCGCCGCGGGCACGATGATCTACTCCCTGTCCGGCCGCGTCAAGCGCCCCGGCCAGTACGAGTGCGTCATGGGCACCACGCTCCGCGAGCTCATCGAACTCGCCGGCGGCATGACCGAAGGCCACGAGCTCAAGTTCTTCACCCCCGGCGGGTCCTCGACCCCCATGCTCTCGGCCGACTCCATCGACGTCCCGCTCGACTTCGACTCCGTCTCCAAGGCCGGGTCCATCCTCGGCACCACCGCGGTCATGATCTTCTCCGACCAGGACTGCCCGGTGGTCTCCTGCTGGCGCTGGATCAAGTTCTACGCCCACGAGTCCTGCGGCAAGTGCACCCCGTGCCGCGAAGGCAACTACTGGATGGTCCGCGTCTACGAGCGCATCCTCTCCGGCCGCGGCGAACTCTCGGACCTGAAGCTCCTGGAGAGCGCCTGCAAGAACCTCCTCGGCCGCTCCTTCTGCGGCCTCGGCGACGGCGCCACCTCCTGCGTCACCTCGTCCCTGAAGTTCTTCCGGCAGGACTACCTCGACTACATCGAGGGCAACAAGCAGCCCCTCTTCGACGCAGAGAAGATCGGAGCCCACTAGACATGACCGATCAAGTCACGTTCACCATCGACGGCGTCGAGGTCACCGTCCCCAAGGGCACCTTGATCATCCGGGCCGCCGAGCAGCTCGGCATCGAGATCCCCCGGTTCTGCGACCACCCGCTGCTCGAACCCGCCGGCGCCTGCCGCCAGTGCCTGGTCGACGTCCCCGACATGGGCAACGGACGCGGCATGCCCAAGCCCGCCGCGTCCTGCACGACCACCGCCATGGAGGGCATGGTCGTCAAGACCCAGCACACCAGCGAGGTCGCCAAGGACGCCCAGGAGGGGATCATGGAGTTCCTCCTGATCAACCACCCCCTGGACTGCCCCGTCTGCGACAAGGGCGGCGAATGCCCGCTCCAGAACCAGGCGATGAGCACCGGCCGCACCGAGACCCGCATGGAGGCCAAGGACAAGCGCCACTACAAGAAGGCGCTCCCGATCTCCTCCCAGGTCCTCCTCGACCGCGAGCGCTGCGTCCTGTGCGCGCGCTGCACCCGCTTCTCCGACCAGGTCGCCGGCGACCCCTTCATCGAACTCATGGAGCGCTCCGCCCTCGAACAGGTCGGTGTCTACGAGGACGAGCCGTTCGAGTCCTACTTCTCCGGCAACACCGTCCAGATCTGCCCGGTCGGCGCCCTCACCGGCTCCCAGTACCGGTTCCGCTCAAGGCCGTTCGACCTCGTCTCCACCCCCAGCGTGTGCGAGCACTGCTCGGCCGGGTGCTCGCAGCGCTCGGACCACCGCCGCGGCAAGGTCCTCCGGCGCCTCGCCGGGGACGACCCGGCCGTGAACGAGGAGTGGAACTGCGACAAGGGCCGCTGGGCGATGTCCTACATCGACGCGGCCGACCGCATCACCAAACCGCTCGTCCGCGAAGCGGACGGGTCCCTGCGCGAGGCGTCCTGGCCCGAGGCCCTGCGCCGCGCCGCCGCCGGACTCGGCACCGCCGGAGAGAACACCTCCGGCCGCGTCGGCGTCCTCACCGGCGGCCGACTCACCGTCGAAGACGCCTACGCGTACTCCAAGTTCGCGCGGATCGCCCTCGCCACCAACGACATCGACTTCCGCTCCCGGCCGCACTCGACCGAGGAGTCCGAGTTCCTCGCCCACGCCGTCGCCGGGGTCTACCCCTCCAGCGGCGCGGTCACCTACGAGGACCTGGAGAACGCCCCGGTCGTCCTCGCCGCCGGCCTCGAAGTCGAAGAGGAATGCCCGATCGCGTTCCTGCGCCTGCGCAAAGCGGTCCGCAACAAGGGCCAGCGCGTCCACGTCGTCGCCCCGTTCGCGACCCGCGGCACCCGCAAGCTCAACGCCAACCTGATCGAGTCCCTGCCCGGCGAAGAGGCCGAGCTGCTCGACGGCTGGACCCGCGGCGGCTACATCCGCGACGCCCTCGGCGAGGACGGCGCGGTCATCCTCCTCGGGGAGCGCCTCGCCACCGTCGAGGGCGCGTTCTCCGCGGCGGTGCGGCTGGCCCGCGCCACCGGGGCGCGCCTCGCCTGGGTCCCCCGCCGCGCGGGCGACCGGGGCGCGGT